>DASSVK010000024.1:0-5336 GCA_035706205.1 Nitrososphaeraceae archaeon
GCAGATTTAGTTATGATTATTGCAGATCATAATGAATATAAAAAAGTAAATTATGAGATATTTCGAAATATTGCCTTATATGATGGCAGAGGTATAATCAATTCAGCCGCCAATATTGTTCTAGATAACTATTCTAGTATAGGTAATAATGTTCAATAAATCAAAATTTATATTTTTTTAATTAAAATTAAAAAATTAAAATATATATAAATTTCAATAATTTAAATAATTTATATAGATATTAAATAAATTCTATAATATGCTCCTTACTGTTGAATGGAAAAATAACTATCTCTTATTAATTGATCAAACTAAATTACCAACAAAATTATCTTATGTAAAATGTAAGAATTACCAAGAGGTTGCAAATGCAATAAAAAAACTTGTTGTTAGAGGTGCTCCGGCAATTGGAGTTACTGCTGCATTTGGATTAGTCTTGGCGGCAATTAGTAGTAAAACCAATAATCTCGAAATATTTTTTGAAGAATTAAATGACGCTTATGAAATAATACGATCTACTCGTCCAACGGCTGTTAATCTTCAATGGGCTCTTAATAGAATTATGCAAAAAATAAAGTATATGACAAATATACCTTTAATAAAAAAGGTAATCTTGGAAGAAGCAATCATAATGGCTGAAGAGGATATATCTACTAATAAATCAATGGGGATAAATGGCGCTAATTTATTATCTGATGGTGATACCATTATGACTCATTGTAATGCAGGTTCATTGGCTACAGTTTCATATGGAACTGCATTAGGAGTTATAAGAGCTGCTAAGGAATCGGGAAAGAAAATTAATGTCATTGCAACAGAAACAAGACCTGTAATGCAAGGCTCGCGTTTGACCGCCTTTGAACTTCAACATGAAAATATCGATGTTTGTCTTATCCCTGATACCGCAGTTGGCTATATAATGGCTAAAGGAATGATTAAACATGTTGTAGTTGGAGCTGATCGAATTTTACACACAGGACACGTTTTTAACAAAATTGGAACATATCAATTGGCAATATTAGCAAAAACACATAATATCCCATTTTATGTTGTTGCTCCTTCTTCTACATTTGATCTAAAAAATTATCCAAATGATATAGTTATTGAAGAACGATCAAAGGATGAAGTTATTAAAATAGGCAGAAAAGTAGTAGCTCCAAAAAATATAGATGTTATCAATCCTGCATTCGATATAACTCCTCCTGAATTAATTACAAAAATTATAACAGAAAAGGGAATATTATCTCCCCCTTATAAGAGAAGTATTAAAAAATTAATGGAATAAATTGTTTAACTTTGAAATAAATATATTATTCACATAACATTTTTATCATCTTTTTCCATAGATATGAATATAGTAGTATGTCAAATGCATTAATAACTAAAGATCAAGTTTATCTTCAATTAAAAAAATGTATGGATCCTGAAATTCCTGTGAATATCGTTGATCTGGGACTTGTTTATGATATTGAAATTAATAAAGAAAAAGATGTAGATATAAAAATGACCATGACAACTAGAGGTTGTCCTTTACATAATACTATGGTTAATGATGTAAAAAAATATGTTAGTAAAATTAATGGTGTAGGAAATATTAATGTTGAAATTGTGTGGGATCCGCCTTGGTCTATTGATAAAATGGATCCTAAAGCAAGAGAAATGTTAGGATTTGGAAAGCCAAAACTAAGATTTCAGATAGATTATGAGAAGGCTTTACCGAAAAAAATAGGATCATTTCAAAAATCAGAAGATGGTTCCTTGATACTAATTAATAAGGATGAAAGAAGTTATATGGTTAATGATGCAATAGTTAGGTTTTGGG
Organism: Nitrososphaeraceae archaeon; assembly: GCA_035706205.1. Taxonomy (GTDB): domain Archaea; phylum Thermoproteota; class Nitrososphaeria; order Nitrososphaerales; family Nitrososphaeraceae; genus TH1177. The sequence continues at coordinate 1,823 of DASSVK010000024.1, forward strand.
AATCTTGTGATGGTACAAAAACTATAAATCAACTTACAGATTATTTCTCGGAAAAATTAGGAATTCCTAGACAACAGGTAGAACAAGAAGTAGTTCAACTTTTAGAACAATTATTTGATGCAGAGCTCATTCAAGTCTAATACTTCTTAAATTGTAGCTGACGTATCAATTACTTTTTAGTAATTCAATGTTTTAATCTATAATGATTATTTCTACAATCTAAAGAACAAAAAATATGAATACATTTTTCTTGTATACATGGAATAGGCTCATTACCATTAAATATCTTATTACAATAGATACAAATAGATTCCAATATGGGAAATGTTTTATTTATAAATAAACTTGAACAATTTCGTTTTTCTTTAAACCAAATTATTTCTAGATCTAATTTTTCTGAAAAAGTTCGAACTATGTCGTATGCTTCAAAATATCCTTGAGCATAAAATTGCCTAATAATTGTTTGAGGAGTCATATTTTTATTATTATAGTTCTTAAAAGAGACAAGCCATTTTTCCGAAGGAATAATTTCTTTTTCTGATTTTTCAATAGATGTATTTTTTTTCCTTTTTCTAATCTTCATTGATGATAAATAATAATTATATTACCATATTTTCGTAAAAAAAACATCTAAGATCTTTTATTTTTATACGTTTTTGTTCCATCGTATCTCTATATCTAATTGTTACGGAATTATCTATTAAGCTGTCATAATCAACGGTAATGGCAAATGGAACTCCAATTTCTTCTAATCTTCTATATCTTCTGCCAATAGATCCAGATTCATCATAATAGGAGTCAAAGTCTTTTTTCAAGTTAGTGTAAATCTGTTTAGCAATTTCTTCTATCTCAGGCTTTTTTACTAATGGAAGAATTCCAACTACAATGGGAGCAAGATAAGGTTTTAATTTTAGAAAAGTTCTATTGTTATCTTTATCCTCAGAGAATGAATTTTCTAATATGGAATATATACTTCTGTCTATTCCTAATGATAACTCAAATACGTGAGGTAAAACTTTTTCATTTGTAATAGGATCCATTATTTCCATTTTTTCTTTGCTAATTTTTGAATGCTGACTTAAATCATAATTAGATCTGTAATTACATGCAACTAGTTCTAACCATCCTATACTTGTTTGTAATTCCAAATCAAAAGCTATTGTTGCATAAAATGCTTTTTCTTGATCTGATAACTTTCTAAATCGAGATTTAGTCATATCTAACCCTGTTTTTTCATAGAATTGATAAAGGATAGTTAAATAATATGCGATTAATTTATTTGGAATAATTTTTCTTTCTACAGCTTCTTTTGCAGTAATTTTATAAACGTTCAAACCATCGTCTATAGTTAAATTTGTTTTTTTAATATCCTCAAATTTAGATATATTATCTAAATGATTTGGATTACAAAATACTTCAATTTCTGCTTGATAAAATTCCCTTAATCTTAATAGGCTTTGTCTAGGAGCTATTTCATTTCTAAAACTTTTACCTACTTGAGCTATCGGAAATGGAAGTTTACCTCTCATAGTTTTAAAGATTCTAATAAAGTCTACGAATATTGTTTGGCAAGTTTCGGGTCTTAAATAAGCTTCATCGTTATTTGGACCAATTCCTACTTTAAACATCATATTAAAACGCTCAGCTTTATAAAAATCTGAACAACATTTGGGACATTTCAAATTATTTTGATTTACTATAAGATCAATTTCATCATTACTTAATCTTTCAGGAACAATAATTCCTAGTTTTTCAAAAATATATTTATCTGCTCTAAGGGTTGCTTTACATTTACTACAAATTATTATAGGATCTGAAAAATTTTCGATATGGCCTGAAGCAATAAATACACTTTTGCTCATTATTTGTGATCCATCAATTTCAACCATTTCATCTCTTCTAACCAATTCTCTTCGCCATAATTCAATAAATTTATTCTTAATATTATTGCCATTAGGTCCGTATTCCCAAAAACCTGCAGGAGAGTCAGAATAAATATCTGAACTAGGGAAATAGAATCCTCTTTCCAATGAAAGCTTTAAAACTCTATCGTAATTAACCATAAATATTAACCATGAGAATAAGGTTCTATATTTTTCTTGATATTTTCATTCATTTATATTATCTTTTAATAATTCTAATATTGTTGCCATATTTTCTTTATCCCCTCTGATTTTATCGACTGGTGTTTCCATTATTATAGGAATACTTTCAAAATATCTATTGTTTAGAATTTCCTTAAATCCTTCTTTACCTATTGAACCCAATCCGATATGTTCATGTCTATCTTTATTTTCATTTATTTTACCTTTTGAATCATTTAGATGCAAAACTTTTAGATTGTTTATACTAATTGTATCATTAAAATTCTTAATTGTTTCTATTACTTTTTCTGATTTTCTTAAATCATATCCAGAAGCAAATGCATGACAAGTATCGAAACAAACTCCGAATTTTTTGTTACCAAGTTTTTCCATTAAAATTCTGATTTCTTCAAATTTGTTGCCTATACTATTTTTATGTCCAGCACTATTTTCCAATAAAATATACAAAGGCAAATGTCTTTTGTAGTAAGAATTAAAATTGTCAATTGCAAAATGGCATGCACTAACTATTTGCATAATCCCATTATTTACTCCACTTCCCAAATGACTTCCTAAATGAAGAACAAGATAGGAAATATCTAATATAAAACATCTGATGATTTCTTCAGCAAGGACTTCTCTAGATTTAATATAGAAGTCATTTTGAGGAGCTGCTAAATTAGGTAGATATGGCATATGAACAACAACGTCTTTTTTATCAATATAACTTTCTTTTATTTTTCTCTTGTATTTTTCTATATCTAGTACCTCCAAAGATTTAGCCTTCCAACTACGAGGATTTCTAGTAAAAATTTGAAAAGCTGTACAGCCAATATTTTCTGCATTTTTAATTGAATTACTAATTGAACCAGACATAGATACATGAAATCCGATTTTGTGCATTTATATAATAATAGAAATATTTTAGAAGAATAATATGAAACTAGTGTTTCATATTGTATATTATATATTAAATATATGCAAATACTAACAAAAGTCAATAATTTTGAAGAGGGCAACAACAACAAGAAGTAAAGCAACAACAACCAACATGATTTAATTACCTTAATGCCTTCAAAAATTGCTTTTAGTAATTTCGTCAATGCTATAAAGAGTCCAGAGACAAGGGAAAAATACAGTTACACCTTTTTGAAATATATCGAATATCTTGGTATAGAAAGATATAACATCGCTAGCCTTATACAAAATGATGTACTAATCATACAAAGTGATGGATATATAATGAAATTAAAAAATCAGAAAAATAATCTTACTCATCAATGAAAGTCATGCTGGCCTCCATCTTCTTATTTTTTGATATGAATGATATTACTCTCAATAAAAAGAAAATCAATAGATATTTAGGAGAACGTACTAGAACTGGAAAGGATAGAACATATACAAGGGAAGAAATCAAGAAAATACTTGAT
>DASSVK010000025.1:0-3612 GCA_035706205.1 Nitrososphaeraceae archaeon
GTACCTATCGTAATAAGTTACTTAAAAATGTTACCAAAATTGTATTTCATTAGAAAAATATATCGATATTGATTATGATTTTATCATATCATATGTGAAATTAACAATAATAGGTTTGAAACTCATGTGAAAATTGAGTTAGAATACTATTAAAGCATCAGATAAAAAAAGCTTATCTATATATACTTGACTATTTTTATATTCTGAAATCTAACTGACTATTTATAGAGTCAAAAAGTAAATATTATTTTTTAGCATATGTTAAACTTCCTACTATATTCTATGAAAAGGAGGATTTGTGTCGAGGATACAATTTCACTATTGCTGTCTTATTCATGTATTTATGAAATTAGAGTTAATAACTTGGTATTAGAAATAGAATATATTGTTATAGAAATTTCAATAAATTAAGCTAAATGTTGTAACATTTATATATTCATCCACTTATAACAATCTTGCAATCAATATTTGAATTAGTATACATGATCGTTATTACACGAGATTGACTGTTTAAATATGAATGCCCAATCAAAACACAAGCCTAGTTCAACAATAATTTAATTTGTTATTACACAATTGATTTGTTGAATTTAGTGAAAAATCACTGCATGGGGTAGATACAAAATCGATCATTTGCGTGTATACCTTGTGTTGGATCTTATCTTTCAAGTTTTTTATTATCATTATATTTTTTAACAAAATTGATTTTGATAATATCAGTTATTAATTGATCTAAATTATTATATATTATTGCAATAATTTGATAAAGGTTCGACTCAAAAATAATCTAATAATGTCGTTTGTCTATATTGAATATTTTTATTATTGTCTATTGTGATTAAATTTGATAATCTTAATCCTATTTTTCTTATATACAATATTTTTTTGGTAATAGTTTTTTTTGGATTGGTAGTTGCTGTTGATGATAATAATTGATTATCTTCCAAAATAAATCTATTCAAAAGTTCCTCTATTATAGACTCGATACTTTTTCTTTCACTTTGATAATTGGTATAAGATTTTTCTCTTGTTTCAATACTAAAATCAGTTCTTACTAATTTTATTCCTACTGTTCTAAATTGGTAATTGTTATTCTTTATCCTCTCAAATAGTTCATCAATCAATTCATACAGGGATTGCTTTATTATTTCTCTATCCAATGTAAAATATTCTAATGTAGACTCATTACTTATTGAGATATGATCTCCCCTTGGAATAACTGGATCATTATCTTCTCCATTTGCTACTTGCCACATCCACGTTCCTATCTTTTTTCCAAATCTTTCAATTAAAATTTGAACGTCAGTTTTTGCTAATTCCCCTATAGTTTTAATTTTCATTTCTTCTTTTAGGATCTTTTGTGTTTTGATTCCTATTCCTGAAATTCTTTCAACTTCTAATGGGTTCAAAAATTTTTTCAATTCATTCAATGTTACAACAGTTAGACCGTTTGGTTTTTGATAATCAGATGCAATTTTTGCAATAGATTTTGTTGTTGATATACCTATAGATGTTAACAATCCACCACATTTTTCTTTTATAGATTTTTTAATTTCTTGAGCATATTCTTCAACTGTTATAGTATTAGTATTAGAAGAAAATTTATTTGTACAATCCAGATATGCTTCATCAATACTTGCCTGCTCAAAAATATCTGCATATCCTTCTAATATTTCCATAACTGTATCTGATATGTTGTTGTAGAACTTTTTGTCTACTGCATGGAGTATTAAATTAGGACATAATTCTAATGATTTGTATAATGGCATTGCTGATCGTATACCAAGTTTTTTTGCTTCATAAGAACATGTTGCTACTACACCTTTTGTAATATTATTATTATCTTGATCTGTCATTATTACTGCATGTGATTTGCCTTTTAATGATGGGTCTCTAATCTCTTCACATGAAGAAAAAAATGAATTTATATCTACATGAAAAATTGCTTTACCTATCCATTGCTTTTTATTAGTTATGATATTATTATTCTTCTTAATCTCATTCTTTAGTTGAGGTAATTCTAATGATTTTAGTATAAAGTTTATTTTTGAAAGGTTATTGCTTTCAACAACTATGACTGCAAAATCAATAATATTATGATCAAAAACAAAACTATTCTTTCCCTTCTTTAGTGCTTTTATTTCATTATTCTTTTCTTCTACTTCTTTTTCTTTTAACTTTTTTATCCATTTATCTAGATTTTCATTAATTCGTAAATATAAGAAATTGGAAGTAAAGACAGTATGATATCTGTGTCTATCAGACCAGATTAATGAAACATTGTATTTCTTTAATATATTGTATGTGAGATCCTGATACCAAGAAGGATGATCAAATTCTATAGCTACAGAATAACCATAATATATACAACATCTCCATAATATGGAATCCAACCATTCTTTGTTTTCTGATAATATTCGAGTCCATGGAATTTGTAATACAATTGTAAGAATCTTTTCCTTTAGTGATTTAAGTTCTTCAAGAAATTTCTCTAATTTTTTATTATCATTTTCCTTATTTTTTTGGTCTATAATCTGTTTTGGAACTAATATAGAAAATTTAAAATCATTAAGTTGTAAGATTTGTTTTTTGATTATATCTGTTAAAAAATTGTTAGTATTATAAACTTCAGTATATCTATGATTAGGGAAAAAATTAATCTCTATTAAATTAAAAAATTCAGAATAATATGGTGAATTATTATCATTAGGATATAAATTTGAAGAATATGATAATAATTGTTTGATTTTATCTTTATCTTCGTCACCATTTTGTTGATATTGCTCAGAAATAACTAATGAATTTAAACCAGAATAACTTACATAATATCTCAAGACTATTTAGTCTTTTAAATAATTCTCTATAATATTTTAAATATTCTGATAATATTTAAAGATCATTTAATCTCTCCAAGATTCTAGCAAGTACCATAGGATTACAGTAAAACTAATATATCATATCGTTAGAGAATAAAAATACTCCTTCAGAAATGCTTAAAGTTTATACAAATACTTTTTCAATAAATGATATTTTTCAATCCAAAATAAGTAAAAACTAACACCGATAAATGAGGTTTTCTTCTTAATACCAATCTTATATTTTGAATTGTTTTATAATATGAAATACATTTAAAGAAAATGAGTAACATTAATGCTTCAGAAGATAATGTAGAGTCTCCGTCAACCTATGTTGGAGATGCCTATAAAGAGTATCGAAAAAATGAGAGAAGAAAACGAGAAGAAAAAGAGGAAGAGAAAAATAATAAAAAATAAATAAAATAAATCGCTAGTAATGATGATGATGAAATTATCTTAATCTTAATCTTTTAGTAAATCTAATATGCTTTCATCTTCTTCGCCTATCAAAATTCCTTTTCTTTCAAATAATTGCATTGTACATATTGTAAATCCTACATGTGCGCAACTATCATCTTGACAATAGGTACAGAATGGAGCACCATCATTAATTTTTACCTTTATATAATAATGTAAGGTATTATCATCTATAATACATTCTTTATCTTTTTCATATCTTTTAAGTATAAAATGATTTTTAGAAGATATTTTATTTTCGGAATTTAACCATTCCATAAATGCAAATTCTCCATCATCT
>DASSVK010000026.1:0-21099 GCA_035706205.1 Nitrososphaeraceae archaeon
TATATAAAAAGGGGACTATAATTGGCAATCTGATCTTAGACAAAAAATCAGGACAATGGATTGCTAAATCTGAAAAATTGATATAATATTAAAAAATCATTTTAAGACACTATATTTATATAAATTTATTGAAGGTAAGAAGAATTAAACAATATCTACATTTTTTATGGTATTGAGCTCATTCTTATTCATCATATTTTAACTTTCAATCTTAAAGTATAACAAATTTTATCATTTGTTCTAATTTCTGATGTAATTGTTTCTTTTATCCTGTCAATTGTCTCTCCTTTTATTTTGATAAGGATATTATATGGACCATGAATCCTGTTTATTGTTAATATTTCTTCTATTCCGTTTAATTCATTTATAATTTTTCTTCGTGACCTCTGTTACAGGTAATTAAAACAAAGGTTTCTGCCATTTATGAACTTACACTTAATAACTTCAAGACATTATTAATAATTTGTGCATGATCTGCTTCTACTTCTGTAGTAATAAGCAATAAATGATCATCATCTAATGGAATAGTAATTCGTTTAATTTTTTCATATTCTGCCATTGCATATTTTCCTCTTCCTATTTTCGGAGATAAGGAATGCCTCAATCCCCATCTTGCTAAAGCCTGTAAATTTGATTTTCTTGTTTCTTCATTACTTAGGATATTTTCTACTCCTTCTTTTTGACCGCCATGTTTTATCTCTCCAGATTCATCACATATTCCTGCAAATCTTACTTTAGAGTCCAGATCTAATATAGATTTACATAAATAATCATAATCCATATATCACTATATTCAAAAATACAAATATTAATAGTTTTTAGCTATTTTTAAAATTTACAAAAATATTTTAACTCTTGATTCCTCTAAATATTTATATCTTAAATATAAATTATTTATCTTATTTCTTTCTTAATCCTTGTTCTTTTAGAAGGTTTATTTTTTGACTTTATAAATATAAACTAAGTTATAACTTTTTATGAGTTTTTTTATAAAAGGGGGAATTTTATTATTTGTAGATATGTTATCTATTTTTTGGCTCTATTTACCGATATAACTATATCTTGAAAACTAATCCTTATCTTATCTTAGAAAGAATGTCTTCATATTATATCTATTATGCTTTGAAATTATATTTCTCGTGTGTCTTTTCGAAAAATATTCCAGCATTTAGATCTCTACTACTACTACTACTTAAATGAAACATGTTTCATTCCGTATGATTAGATTCAGAAATAAAAGCTAAAGAAGATATATTATAAAACGAAAAAAGAAAATACAGGACTTATCTATCAGAGATGAAATATTACTTGTAAAGATTTAAAACTGATTTCTTATTCCTGATATTTTTACTTCATGTTTGTCTTTTGGAATAAATATATTCATATTAATTGTTTTACCATCCATAGTAACTATTTTATTTTCATATTGTTTTCCATCCAAAAAAATATCTATTTTTTGGTTTGAAGAAATTTGTGGAATTTGAAAGATCGTTGGTCCCCCTACTGGATTATACGGTTTAATTTCAAAAATAATGCTATCTGATGAATTTTCATATCTAAAGTTGCTAATAGCAGAAGCGCTTTCTAGATTGAAAGCAACATACTCTCCATTTCCAATACTAAGTGTAGATATAGGTGCGTTGATGTCCAATCCGGCACAACTATAGAAGTAAACATCCTCCTTTATCGCATCATCAGGAATAATTTTATAACTAACTTCTTCATCAGGATAAATTACTGGAATTACGGTGCTTTTTACAGAATCTATTTGAGTACTATTGATTGAATGTACCGAAGCATATACTGCAACATTTTTAATTATATTGGAGCCTTTATTTTTTATTGTACCAACTAGGGCTTTTTCATCATCCGTCGCAAAATTTGAATAATTCTGTCTTAACTCCATAAAGAATGGCTTTGCTATTTTTTTTATTTCAATAGGATAGGCCAATCCATTAAATAATTCGTTACTACTAATAGTAAATTTAAATGGAGCAGCTGTATATGGATAAATTACATTAGTAAATGTATTGCTTGTTAAAATTGAAGATACATTATTTGGTTTAGTTATATTTACACCTACTTTAACTTCTAAAGGTGTACCTTCATTATTTTGTACTACTCCAACTAAATTCCAACCTCCATCTAAATCTTGGAAGATTTTTTGATCCACAATTGAAATTGGAAATTCTCCATATGATTCACTAGGTACTAGTATAATTAAAAAAAACGATATAATCAAAGATGTAATTATATAATTAGAATATATTATAAAGTCCATGACTCGTTAATAATATTGTAAGATCAAGATAAATTCCTTTTGCTAAATTTTATATTTTATTTAGTTTCAATATTATCTATGTTGTCATTATCCTCGTTGTCTTTATCTTCATTACTGGATAACTTTTCTATATCATCACCACTACCTTTATCACTAATAATCTCTGTTTCTTGATTACCATCACTAAATCCATTATTCAAAGACTCTGTTATGCTATCTCTAATTTCTTGTTCATTAGATTCTGTTTTCTTACTACTACTACCACCAACACCTTCTTCATTAATGGGTTCTTCTGTATTAAAATTGTCAAATATTACTCCTTCATTATCTAATTTCTCATTTTCATCAGGTGGATCTTCATCAATATTAGGAAGTGTTCTGCTTAGACTACTAAAAAAATCGTTATTCGATTCTTGATTATTGTTTAATTGAGAAGAATCATCTTCTTCAACTGAAAGTGATTGATATAAATTAAAAGTTGCATAAACGGATAATCCTATTATTATGAAGGATAAAAAAGAGAAATGGTTCACTTTAGTAAGGTCATCCATTAGATTATAATACTTATTCTTTCTATAAAAGATTTAAGGCTTTTATTTAAACTTTAACTAATCGGTTTATAAATGATGGTTATTTAATGGTTGATTGATAAATATTATTTTTATACCATTACAGATAGAATGATACTTTGTGATTGTTGGCTTCTTAATTCAAAGATTTCAGTTGGATTATTTTATCTTGTTTATAATATTATTGATACTTCAGATACCTATATCATTTATTTATCCACAAATTGAAGAAAAAAATGTTATTTCTGATAGTTTTGGCAAGTCATTTTTGCCTGTAGGTAGCTATCCAATTGGAATAGGAATAAACTCAGTTACTAACAAACTATACGTTGCCAATCAATTTTCTAATTCTATTTCAGTAATCGATGGTAGTACCGATCTTATTGAAAGTATAATTCCAGTAGATAATTTTCCATATGATTTAGAAGTAAACCCCTTTAATAATCGTATATATGTTACTAATAGAGAGTCAAATACTGTATCTGTTATTGATGGTTCTACAAATCAAAAACTATCAAATATAAATGTTGAAGATTCTCCTGTTGGGATATCAATAAATCTATCACTTAATATAGTATATGTTACTAATCTTGATTCCAAATCTTTATCAATTATAGATGGTATAAATAATAAAGTTACAGAAACCATAAAATTGAATGAACATGTTTATGGTGTAGCAGTTAATCCAAAAACAAATCAAATCTATATTTCTAATCTTGTAAATAATTCATTATCAGTTTTAGATGGAGAAACAAATAAGATTATTAACAAAATTGCAGTTGGAAAGATGCCTACAGCAATCAATATAAATTATAAAACAAATTTGATTTATGTTACAAATTATCTTTCTAGTTCTATATCTGTAATAAATGGAACAACCAATAAAGTTATCTCAACAATAAAAGTTTCAAAATATCCTGTGGATACAGTAGTAAACCCATTAACAAATAAAGTTTATGTCTCTCATAATGGTAACGATGCTGCTGTATCTATAATAGATGAAGTAACTAATGAAAAAATAAAAGAATTATCAGTTAAATCAAATATTAATAAAAATAGTGGTATTAATGATCCTATCCTTGATATAGATATAGATATACATTTTCCACTTATAGCTAGTAAATTATCCGTTAATCCTAATACAAACTTAATCTATATGACAAATACAGTTTCCAATGGTGTCATGGTAATTAGTGGACAAACTGATAGTGTTGTTGTCAGACTATCTGTAGAAATAAATCCTAAAAATTCAGGAACAATTGAATGTAACAAATCAAAATTACAATCACAAAATTTTTTATTACATCCTATAAACAGTGAGATAGAATGTACTGCTCTTGCTTCTAGAGGATATTCATTTGACTTTTGGTCAAATATGACAAATATGATTTCAAATAATACAAATCCTATAATCCTAAATGTCACAGAAAATAACTTATTGATGGCTAATTTCAAATCTTCAATATCAACTGAAACTTATATAGGAATGGTAGCAGCTATAGTGGGATCTACTTCCATATTTGCAGGTTGGTATTATAGAAAAAGAGAAAGAAGTTATCTAAACAAAAGTATGAATAGGATAGATTTTACTTATCATGCTTTAAAAAACGATAAAGTAGAAGGAGTTAAACAATTAGAGGATATTCAAAAAGAAATAACTAATTTATTTAAAAGGGGGAAGCTAACGGATTCTCATTATAATATTCTCGATAAAAGAATAACAGATTTAATTAATACTTTTTTTAGAGAAGATTGAAATGTTCGAAAACTATTCTATGTCAAATATTACCAATATCTTTATTTTTCCAGAAAATACAAATAATTTTTCTTAAAAAATAATTTACAATTATTATAAATAACTATGGCTCAGTTAACTAGGATGAATTCATCTCTATTCATATGAATGGAACTTTTTCTAATTGTTGTATTTTATACAATAAATGATTAATCTTTTATAATTGTATATCAATATTATTTATCATAATTCTGCCTTTGCTTTTAGTTCTTGATACTGACCTAGTATACTTTTTAAGAATTCATGTTACAGTTCTTAACCCCTTTCATTATAAAATTAAATAGAATTTTATAATTAGTCTCTTTCTTTCCTTACATACGTTTTTGGAAGATTCCAATTATATTTCATTGCTAATAGTCGAAATAATGTAATAATAACTATACAGACAATCGTGGATATATTGTAATTGAAATCAAAATATACTAGAATAAAAAATATTATTATTCCTAAAAAACTTGCAGATGCATATAATTCTTTAATAAATACTAATGGAATTTCTTTAACAAGAACATCTCTTACTATTCCACCTCCAATGGCAGTAAAAATTCCTGATATGGCCATGGCAAGAAAATTTAATCCTAACATGTCGTAAGCAATACTGGAGCCTATGATACTAAAAACTCCTAAACCTATTGCGTCAAATTTTAAAAATAAATTTTCTCGTTCCTTAAAAAAGGGATATAAAAAAAATACAATAATACCTGTAGCTACTGCAATAGTTAGATAAAATGGATCTGATATAATTTTAGGTGGTAATCTGTCTAAAAGAATATCTCTGATTAATCCGCCAGCTAGACCTGTACTGCTAGCTAATATTAAAACGCCTACAATGTCCATCTTGTATTTGATTGCTTTTAATGCACCAGTTACAGCAAATACCATTACACCAAATAAATCTAATATTTGAAGTAATAAGGAAATTGAGAAAAAGATATTGTCCAACTCTGGATATTAATTATTTCTTACTATTTATTTAAATTGATTATAAATACGGAAATTATAATTTAATTATAAAAATTTCAATGCAATGATTTTGGAGCTTTCATTCCTTTATTGTTTAGTACAATGTAAACCTCAGGAATAGAATATACAAATCCTATATGAACACAATCTATTTTTTCATCTAATAAACACATTAATTCTCCATTTCTTAAAATAACTTCTGCTATTCTGTTTCTTTTATTATCTTTTATTATTACTCGATTAGAGTCAATTGAAATTTTTTCCATAAAAGGGGCTTGTTTAGCAAATGCCTCATGTTTTAACATCATTTCTTCCATCATACTTGTCAAATATCCTGAAAAACTAGTTATTCCTTTTAGTTCTAAATCATTCTTCCTTTTTTCATAAATATTAAAAAACTTTTTATAAACATTTTCACTCACTGTAATTGATTTAAAACCAGGCTTGGGCATTCTGCTACCGTATATAACCGTAACATATAAAATTTACTATATAAATTTAATAAATATTAATTTATTGAATATTCTATTTTATTATTAATATTAATATTATTGATTAAATAAATTTCATTTATTCAGTTTAATCGATAATTGAATAATTTAACTAATATTTACCGTTCATATTACTAAAGTGAAATAATTCAATTATTTATTATGTTTTAATATAGATTTTCTAAAAACTTTACAAACTATAATTTGAATCAAAATAAACGTTATAATTATTTAAATAAATACCTTTAAAAAGTTGAAAGATTGTTTTGCTACCTCAATAGGATTATCTTGATATGGATATAGTTCTATGGTAACAAATCCTTTATAACCAATATTTTTTATTGTATCAAAAACTCGTTCAAAATCTATAGAACCCATTCCTGGTACGAGATGATTATGAACTCTATTATTAGCTATATCTGCTAGATGAAAATGCTCTATATATTCAATTAATTTTAATATAGTCTCTGATGGATCTTCTCTTACACAATAAAAATGTCCAATATCAAAATTTAATTTAATATAATCAGAACAGACTGTTTTCATCAATTGTAAAAATTGATGAGAGTTCTCAATTAGTAGGGAAGGTTCTGGTTCAACTAAAATTTTTACATTGTTTTTTTCTGCAATATGTTCGACTTTTTTTAAACCTTCAACAAATATTTTCAACAATATATCTGATTTTATTTTATTCTCATGTATGCTAATTGGTCCTCCTGGTTCAGTAGAAATATTTTTTATACTTAATTTTTTTGCTAAACAAATGCAATCAATTGTATATTGAATTCTCTTTTCCCTTAATCTCTTATCAGATTCAATCCATGATGGATGGTAAACATCACCTATTGCATATAATGCAAATGAATTAAGGTTAGAAATTCCTATATTTAAATCTGAAATTAGATTTTTTATTTTTCTTATTTCTTCTTTTGAAAACTCAGGGGGGTATGCATGAGGTATATCACCAAGAATTTCTACACCTTTAAAGCCTATTTTAGCTATTTCTCTTATAGCATTTTCAAGAGAAAACTTTTTAAAAGCATTTGAACTAAAAGCTAATTTCATTTTCCCAGTTGTAATTATACAACAATTATCTCCTACTTAATTCTGTATCAGATTTGTGGATTCTATATAAATTTATCTGATTGTTTGTAAAGGTCATATGTATTATACATTGTAATTTTTTATATGTTATTTTTACTAAATCATTCCTTTCTCATCTCTCTAGCAACCAAGAACAATTAATGGACAGAAATTTCCCAATTGGTGTTCTTATTATCATTTTATAGTCTGATCCATTTTTTTTCTTATCATGTCCATTGATCTCTTTGGTGAAAATTTATTTTAAGATAAACTGAAAGACCTGTCTATGATCCCATTTCTAGTGTTTTTTATTGTTTCTTCAGTATTGTGATCTATTAAGATTTTCTTTCATATTTATATAATCTTGATTCATGATTTCTTTAATCCTCTCTATTCCTTTAGTTTTATTCTCGTGAGGTAATGAATAATAATCGAAATTTTTTTGTTGATGCAATATCAAATTATTTGATAAATATTTCTTCTCCTAATTAGTTTATAACATTGACCCAATTTCACTAATTACTAAAACTCTACATCAATGAACTATAACATTGCTTCAAGTGCATCTAATACTAATGGTCTTTGAATAGAATGAAGTCACTTAAAATCTATATGTATTTAATTAGTAAGAATATCTGAGAAACATTATTATTCTATTTTTATTATATTGTCTACAATAAAGTAAAATATAATTCTATTTTAAATTTTGATACTTACTCCTTTATAAAACCAAATTACTAATTTCCTTTGATTTATTTTCTTTTATTAAATTATTAAATTTAAAAAGTCTAAAACGAACAACTAATAAGATATTAAATTATTAGAACAACTAGCAATTGAAGAATTATTCAAATTCAACTAAAGTTAATAGTGTATATGAATACTCTAATAAGCTGTCTATTGAGGTTGCAGGAATCCATCTTAGAAATCCACTTCTTCTTGCTTCAGGATTTTTAGGAATTTCTCAAGAAATTTTCAATAGATTATATCATGAGGGATTAGGAGCAATAGTTAGTAAATCAATAAGTGTTAGTCCTCTAGAGGGATATAAAGGTCCTACTGTTGTTTCTCTAGGCGAAAAAGGCTATCTAAATGCTATAGGACTTGCAAATCCTGGATCCGATGCATTTGCTAATGAAATTAACAATAATCAAACTCCACTTATAGTTAGCATTGTTGGATCAAGTACCTCAGAATTTCCAAAACTAATAAGTAAATTTGACAAGTTGAATATATTAGGATATGAAATTAATCTTTCTTGTCCACATGTTGCTAAGATGGGTATGGAAGTCGGTGATGATCCAGAACTAGTAATTAAAATAATAAAGACTATTAAATCGAAAACCAAAAAACCTATAATTATTAAAGTTGGAATAGGAAATACCGATATATTAAAACTTGCAACGATAATTCAAGAATCAGGTGCTGATGCAATAACTGCAATAAATACTATTAGAGCAATGACAATAAATGTAGAGACCGGAATGCCCATTCTGAGCAATAAAATTGGTGGATTGTCTGGCTTTCCATTAAAACCCATAGGAGTCAGATGTGTTTATGAAATTTCTAAAAAAGTTAATATTCCTGTAATAGGATGTGGTGGAATATTTACTTGGGAAGATGCATTAGAATACATTTTAGCTGGTGCAACAGCTATAGAGTTAGGTTCTGTAATAGGATGTGAAGGTTTGAAAGCATTCAATCAAATAAAATTAGGATTAATAAGATATTTGGAAAAGAAAGGTTACAGGAATATAAAGGAGATTGTCGGTCTTGCACACCAATATTGATAAAATACGTACTGTTGCTATTGAAAATGTAATAGAAGAAACTCCTTCAGTTAAGACTTTTGTTTTTTATGATAAGTTATCTTCAAATGCAAAACCTGGCCAATTCTTAATGGTTTGGATTCCAAGAGCTGAAGAGCTTCCAATGAGTGTCATGATTTCTAACAAGAGAGATCATGCTGCTGTCACAGTACGTAAACATGGGTTTGGTTCTACTTCACTATTTGAAAAGATACAAAATGATGTGATTGGAATACGTGGACCATATGGTAATTTTTTTAGAGTAAGCAAGGATTTAAAAAATCCTTTATTAGTAGGTGGTGGAACGGGCTTGGTTCCATTAATACGTCTTGCTACTAAATTTAATAAACTTCAAGGAAAATGTACAATAATTATTGGTGCAAAAACAAAGGATGAAATACTTTTCAAAGATCTTGCAAATGAAATACTACTAAGTAAAGAAAGTAATAACCTAATTGTCACTACTGAAGATGGAAGTTATGGAATAAAAGGAGTGGTAACAGATGCTTTAAAAAGTATCATAAAAAAAGAAAAATTCGATATGATCTATACTTGTGGGCCCGAACTTATGATGAAAAATATTTATGATTTATCTGTTATTCATTCCATTCCAATTCAAGCTAGTCTAGAAAGATATATGAAATGTGGAATAGGGATTTGTGCAAGTTGTTGTATAAACGACAGACTTGTTTGCAAAGATGGTACTGTGTTCAATGAGAATCAATTATCCACCATGTTAGAATTTGGAAAAATTTATAGAGATAAATCTGGCCGTAAATCTTACTATTAGTTTAATTAATTTAGTTAAAAATTGTTATATTGCCAAAGTCGTTGATAGACTAGGATAAGGAGGACTTCCTTGTATCTTTGTCCTTATTTTCATATCCTTTGATTTTATATAATCCAATTTTCTTATATATTTTTGATTTTCTAATAACGTATCTATCAATGTCTGTGTCTCTGATATTTAAAACTGATTTGTCTTTTTTTCCAACTTTTCCAATAACTTCTGGTTCTAGATGAATTTTTTTCAAATCTTGGATGATGGAATCAGTACATTCTTTCGTTGCTATTATAGCATGACAACCATTTAATGATGATGTAGAATGTTGTACAAAATACTCTTTAACAGCATAGGTAGACATTTCCTTATTTCTAATAGGAATCCTGTCTATGATTATTTCACTACCTATATAATCTGCTAATCTTTTGATAGCTAGAATTCCTTGGGTTAAAATTGGAAATACTGCAGTAATATGTGAATCTTTATCAAATTTGCCCTCAAATTCAGGACAATATTTGTTTATTACCTTTCCAAGCTCAAATCTTGGATGGCTCAAATTATTAACGATATTATCTTTTTCGTTTTCAAGTTCCTTAATAAATATGCCTTGTTTCTCAAAAATGGATATGTTTTCCTCATTAATTCTTGTTAATAAAAATAGGCTTAAAGGAATTATAGAACCAAATTTATCAGTAATTATAATATTCATTTCCTCTTCTATATCACTATATCTCATAGGAATTTCTTTATGTGTTGTAGCAGTAGCAGTAGCTCCAAAAAATAGATTACCAATTTTCAAAGAACTATAGTCCTCCATGTAAATATTGTTTGATAATGTAATTGAATCAAAATTTTGTCTCATATCATCAAGTATTTCCTCTTTAGGCGCATCATAAATAGGGAAAATTTTAAATTCTTCTGTACATCCTAGTAAATTCAGATTTTCAATTACTCCAGATACTGTTATTTTGCAATGAATTTCTGATTCAGGAGAACTTAAAACATCAGTTACCTGTGTAATATAATTATTAGCAAGAGTATATCCTACTTTATTTCCTCTTCTTGTTTCAATAAAGTCTAATAATGCGAATTGCTTTTTGGAAGATGTATTAATTGCAGTTATTTTTTTGGTTATGCATTTTGATTTAATACTATTTATTAAATTTGAGAGTAGGTTTAAACGCTTTTCTTGATTAACTGCAATTTCCTTATTCAGTTGGATAATTGTCAGTGCTTTTTTTATACCTGTATCGCTTTGTTCTAGCGAAGATTCAGAGAAATTATAAATTCTTCTTGTAATTTCAGGATTTTTTCCTTCACTCTTATAAAATGAATCAATCCAATCTGGTGTTATTTTCCAATTTGTTCCTTTGATTTTATTTAGAGAGAATTCTAAAAGGTCTAAATCGATTTCATTAGAAAAAGTAGAAAGCCAATTAAGTGGCTCAAAACCATATTCTTTGTATTTATAAATATTCTCCCAAAAATCTGTATTCAATATAATCTATGTAATAATTATAATAATGATATTAAAATATAGGTATTTTGATTAATTTATTTAATTGATAGCTTGGCTTTTATATTGAAAACAGTTCAATAACGTTATTGCAGTAAAATTAGTAATAAACAAGACAACAATAGCATATCTAATTTTTTCAATAATCTGAGTAGCAATTAAATACTTTGATTAAAATTCTATCAAAGTACGCTATTAAAAATAAATATATACAAATTATAATAGGTATATTATTATGATAGAATCTCATTTTGTACATGGCATAGTTAATGATAATTTTACATTTTTAAGCAATAAAAATCAAAGTTCCAAATATAATTCTATTATATCTGATTTGGCCAATAAATTTGAACAAAAATCTGCAACAGATATCCTTAAATGGTCAATGGAAAATTTTGGAAATAAAATTGCACTAGCATCAAGTTTTGGTGCTGAAGACGTTGTCATTATTGATATGATGGTTAAAATAGATAAAACTAAAACAAAAATATTGACCTTAGATACAGGTAGATTAAATCAAGAAACCTATGATGTGATGGATGAAATACGAAAAAAATATAATATTTTTATAGAATCATTTTTTCCAAATTCAGAAGAAGTCGAAGAAATGGTACGTAGAAAAGGGTTTAATCTTATGTATGAAAGTATAGAAAATAGAAAATTATGTTGTGGAATAAGAAAAGTAAATCCACTTAATCGTGCTCTTGCAACTCTAGATGGATGGATAACTGGTCTCAGAAGGGAACAGACTAATACTCGTTTAAATATCAAAAAAATTGAGATTGATTCGACTCATAATAATATTCTAAAAATTAATCCAATTGCTGATTGGAGCGAAGATATGGTTTGGAAATATATAAAGGAAAATGAGGTTCCATATAATAAATTACATGATAAGGGATATCCTAGTATTGGCTGTGAACCCTGTACTAGGGCAATAAGCAAAGGGGAAAATCCTAGATCGGGCAGATGGTGGTGGGAGGACTCGTCTCAAAAGGAATGTGGACTTCATATTGATCCTAACATAATAAAAAAAATCTAGATTTATTTTTATATACAATAATATTTTAATTTTTTAGCAATGCAATAAAATTTGGGATTATGAAAATATATGCTGGATTAGATTTATCAAGTATTTATATTTTCTCTATAAAATGATGTGACTTAAATTATGAACTTAATTAAATGATAAGATTATGATTATAAAGGTATTAAGATAATTGATAAAAAATATAAATATTATACAAAGTAGCAGGCAATTAAATTGAGAATAGATCATATTAATGGTTTCATTTTAAATAAATTTTTTTAAATAAAATTATAATCCTAATAATGTAAAGCTTTAACTTGTCAATCTGTTAGTAGCAACCTTGTTGTCTATATAAAAAAAATTATGCCATTTAAAAAGAATTAATAATATAATTAAGGTTTAAAAGATAAAAATTGGATAATATGAAGATTCAAAATAATATTATAAATAATATTCCGGAGCCTCATGGAGGGAGACTCGTAAATAGGGTTTTTGAATTAAAAAATAACAATACCATGGATATGTTTTCTATTGAAATTGATGATAACCTGAGAAATGATGTTGAAAATATTGGAGATGGAATTTTTAGTCCATTGGAAGGATTTATTGGAAAAGATGACTTTGAGAGTATCTTAAAATCGGGAAGATTAAAAAATAGATTACCATGGACAATTCCTATAGTCTTAGATGTGGATAAATCAATTGCAAAAAAAATACAAGATTATCGTGAAATATCTTTAAAGAATAAGGGCGAACATTTTGCAACTTTATACTTCGATGAGTTTTATTCTTATGATAAATTAGACATGGTTAGAGCATTATATCGTACAGATGATGAAAAACATCCAGGTGTATCTAAGACCTTTAAAATGAAAGACTTTTTAGTTTCTGGCAAAATTGATGTTAATAAAAAGATAAACAACTATAACCTAAGAAATTATAGGCAGGAACCTATAAAAACTCGAGAAGAGATTAAAAGGAAAGGATGGAAAACTATAGTTGGTTTTCAAACTAGAAATATTCCACATATTGCACATGAGATGCTTCAAAAAGCTGCTTTAAACATCTATGATGGAATATTTATCAATCCTCTAATAGGTAAAAAGAAAACAGGTGATTTTAAAGATGAGGTGATACTTGAATCGTATATAAAGTTAATCGAAAATTATTTTCCATCTGATAGGGTAATGTTTGTTACTCTTCATACTGAAATGAGATATGCAGGACCAAAAGAAGCGATTCATCATGCTATTATGAGAAAAAACTTTGGCTGTTCTCACTTTATAGTAGGAAGAGATCATGCTGGTGTAAGTGATTATTATCATCCTTTTGCCGCTCATGAAATCTTTAAAGAATATCCTGATATAGGAATTCAACCAATATTCTTTCCAGCCTTCTATTACTGTAAAAAATGCTTAGGATATGCTAATGAGAGAAATTGTCCTCATGGTTCAGAATATAAAGAAGAATTATCAGGGACAAGAATGAGAAAGATGGTCACTTCTGGAGAACTGCCAGGAAAACATCTACTAAGACCAGAAATTGCAGATGTAATTATAAAATTCCGAAATCCATTTGTTTCTTGATATTTGTAATTATGCTCATATTCTCTTTTGTGAATTCTATTGGTTATTTTAAAGGATTCACTATAAATTAATATTTATTAACAAATTTATTCTGCTCTTGTGATTTTTATCTTTGATTTACGTTCATATTACTCTAAAATATGATATAAAATGCAGTCAATGTATGCAAATTCTCTATTGTATTTAATGAAAATTTCTTCATTTGCCGCCGCTTCCATATTTCTCATCATACTTTTTTCCAATCATTTTGTTTACGCTCAAAATGTATCTGAATCTACAGGGGAAAAATTTGACGCAGTAAAATCAAAAAGTCATGAGAGTTTTATTATTCCTTTTAGTGCATCTAATACAGATCGAAAAAATCCAGTGATCTATACTTATGATACTCCTAAAGACGTTAGTTGGATTCTAGGTATTACAAATAATATGACCTACAATAATTCTTCTGAATCAAAAACGATTATTAAATTGATGGAAAATCCACCCAGTGAAAAATTCATTGAATTAGCTATGTTTGAACAGAATGATAAATTTTGGGTTGCTGTTAATACAAATGAATCTGGTTATATAAGGGTTCACGAACAAGATATTGATGGATGGTCTCGTGATCAACCACTTATGGTAGGACATGCTAATAATCAAGGTTTAACAGTTACTAATGGTAAAAGAATTGTCATTGACAGATTATCGTTAGATGGTTTTAGTTTAGGATCAATTGCTGTATATGGAAAGGATGATACCGAATCTCCAATAAATACTTTGGATGGTTATCTTTCCTTTGATCTTTCATATGGTGATCCAAGAGATTCTCCATTGTATTTTCTACCTATCATCATGTTGGTTGTAGTTGGAGCAGTAGTATTCAGTTTACTTAAATTTAAGAAAAGAGATCGTGACACTTAAATTTTAATTATTTTTTTGCTTCTTATAATAGTTACATACATCTTTTAGACTACAAATTTCGCATTTGGGTCTTATAGGAAGACAAATATTTTGTCCATATCTTACAAAAGTATTATTTAAAATCAACCAATATTTTCTATCTATTATTTTTATTAGTTCTTCCTCTGTTTTTTTTGGATTCTGTGTTTTAACAATACCAATTCTATTAGAAATTCTATGAACATGGATATCAACTGGTATGGCTGGCTTATTAAAAGCATACACTAAAACACAGTTTGCAGTTTTTCTTCCTACACCAGGCAATCCTAAAAGATCTTCAACTTCATTTGGTACAATCCCATGAAATTTTTCAATAATGATCTTAGATACCTGTTTAATCCTTTCTGCTTTAGTATTGTAAAAACCTATACTATGTATAATTGATTTGATATCATTCAGATCTGCATTGGCTAATTCTCTTGCATTCTTATATTTCTGAAAAAGTGTATGTACAATTTTTGATGTATTTTCATCTCTTGAACGAGCAGATAGAATAGTTCCTATTAATATTTTGAAGGGATCATTATCTTCTTCCATTTGCAGTTCTTTTAAAGCTGTAAATCTCACTAGGTTATCTGAGTTTTTTAACTTTGCTTCCATTTTGTTAAGGATATTTTCTATTATTATCAGTTCTTGAATGTAATAATTATATAAAAAGCATATTTATTTATTAACTATATATTTATAAAAATATTCAGCTAAATGTATTTTACATCATAAAATAGAGTTACTAACAAATATTCTTGATGCGTGAATTTAATCATTTTCATTGTAGTAAAAAAGGTATTTTTAAATAAAAAAGTTGATTTGATTATTTTATCCTAATTTTCTAAATACTACAATTTTTAAAAGTCTATTTCTCTAAACTAAAAGAGATAATTGGACAATTAAAACTTAATTTTTATAATTTATTTGAATAAAAATAAAGTAATTTAATTGTATAAATACTAATAATTTTCAGAGTGTTCTCTAACTGAACGCGATTTCTGGATATCCCTTTTTCCTCCAGTAGGAGGTACATCTGGTATGTCCATACCTGTCCTTTGTTCAGCAATAAAACTAGCTTCATCTAGTATTTTACCAACATCTTCTCCATAATTATTAAAATCAAATGTATTATTTCCCATGCCGCTAGCATTTGTTAAAATATCGTTAAATGTTGTGTTTATTTCATTCAATTCTCCATCAGCTTGGGGTAAAACGTCATTTATTTTACTCTTTATATTAGATAGAGCGCCTATCGCTGGGCCTAAAGCTGCCATTGAATCACCTATATCTATTGTAGATTCTAATCTCATATGAACTTGTTCAAGAGCTAATTTTATTTGGGACATGGTTCTAGTAGTCTTCCTAACTTGGGCTAGTTCATTCGAAATCATTTTTCCCTGTTGTGAATCATGCTTTTGTAATGAAGAAATTACTTGTTCAAAGTATGCCTTTTCACGCGCTTTTAGTTTTTCCATCATTGAATCAAGTTTTCTATTTTGTGTTTGAATCTTATTTTTAGCTAATTCCATTTTAGGTTTTAGTGGCTGTTGAGATTTTAGGGTATCCCTTAAAATATCAGTAGAATTGCGTTTTTTTTCTTTAATCCAATTATTGCTAAAATGGTTATCCATGAATACTAATACATATTATTATTCAGATCTTAAATTGCAATGTCATCTTTGGATAACTAACTGGTAATTTTTTATAAACATTATCCAAACAAAAATGTAACTATCGTATTTTTGAATAATATATTAATAGATATGTAAATTAACTTAATTTATTTTAACGATATTTCTAATAATGATATCTTGAGATTCACAAAGAACACAATTTGTAGTGATACTAAACCAACTAGTATTTTTAGTTAAAAGAGTTTAGCATATAGTAAAAATATCCAGAATAAAAAACTAATTAATTAGCATTATCAAAATTTGGTAATTTTATCATTTTAATCAATAATTAATCAAATATTTAGATTGTGAAATGATTTAATAATTCGAATCACTCGTAGCAAAAGTTTCTCCATATTAAATAATAGTAAACGAAATTTTTATAATTTAAATTAAATATTTTTATATAAATCATTTATACTTATTTTGTTTTTTATATGAATATTCTACAATGGTGCAATATTGATGAATGTCTTCTAACTGCAGAAATTGACGAGATCTATAAAAAATATGCAGGACTCGAATATTCAAAAGAATCAATACTTTCTCTTGCAAATTTAAGATTGTTAAACTCGGAATTATTTTTAAAAAATTATAAAGAACCTATTAATCTTTTTGTTTCAGTTATAGAAAACTTTGTAGATTCCTCAACTAAAAACTTAGAACTTAAATTCCATGATATAAGAACAAAAAAAATAGTTTCAAAATATAAGTTTAATGATAAAAATATAAATTGGAATACTTGGCGGCAATTCAATAACATTGAAAAAGATTCTCATAAAAGAAAGAAAGTTTTTGATGAATTTATAGAAAAAACAAAATATATATCTCCTATTATTTATAATCGCTTTGAAAAGATACGTACGCTTTATTTAACAACTACTAACGAACAAAGTAATAGCAGTAGTAGTATTTATATGGAATCTGGTAATCAATTAAATCCTTTATCAGGATATTTGATGAATGAAAAAATAACATATAAAAAATTTATAAATTTTGTTGAACATATGGGAAACAAGGCAAGGAATACATTCAAAAGATCTCTTCAACAAATTTCGCTAGAAATTTTAAAAAGAAATGCAGAATATTATGATGATTTTTATTTTTTTCGTAATAGAATTTATAAAGATTTTGATAATATATTTAAAAATATTGACTCAGTAAAAGAAGTAAAAAGAATTTTAAAAATGTTAGATTTTGATTTAAATCGGATAAATTTTGATATAGAAGACAGAGAGAATAAATATCCATCACCAATATGCTTTTTTGTTAAAATACCTTATGATATTAGAATTTTATATAAATCCGAAAGCCCTTATTTTGATCTACAAGGATGTTTTCATGAGGCAGGACATGCTATGCATGCAAGTTCTATAAATCCAGAAATAGACTATTGGAAAAAATATCATATTTCTATGGGCGTTGTAGAGATTTTTTCTATATTGTTAGAACGTTTAACAAAAAATAAAATTTTCCTCAAATCTACAGTTGGTATAGATGACAATAATTTATTAGATAAATTGGAATCAAAAAATAATTTTATGGAATTATTTTTTGTTACCTTTTATTCTGCAAATTCTCTTATGAAATCAAGTTTTTGGAAAGATCATTTAAGTATTGAAGATTCTAATTTATTATATTCAAAATTAGTAAAAGATTTTACTGGAATTGACATTCCAGGAGAATATTGGATGTTACATCATATACTTCCGGAAGCTACGATGTATGTTCCAAGTTATCTGTTGGCAGCTGTTAGAGCTAAAGAATTGGATGTTCATTTACAAAATAACTTTGGTGAAGCATGGTGGAAAAATAAAGAAGCAGGAAAGTATTTACAACAAATAATGTCTTCAGGTAGTGACATTGATCTTTCAATATTTTCAAAGCTTGATAGTGATCTTTACCTAAAAGAAATCATATCTATATAATAGTTAATACTATTTAATTTTTAATATCTTTGAATATCTCCTCCTAAAAGTACTGCAGCCATTAACTTGATAGTTTTTGTTCGATTATTTACAATTATAATAATAACCAATGATATATTATGCCATTAAATCTGACTTGGTTTATTTTACGAATATCTCTACTTTATTTGTAGCCTTAATTGAAAGATATAATACTTATTGCTATTCATATTTCTAATTATTTGAACTATTTAGATCTGAAAATTATTTATTTGATATATCTTTTGAGATTTATTCATACATAGAGGGACAAACTTAATTAATTTTTAATATTGATGAAAATTACAAAAATATTTTTCTTACTGTTTGCCTTAACAGATACTAAAATATCCAAAATTATAAATTGAAATCACTACAAGCTTAATTAGAATGAAAAGAGAATTTATTGCCTCGAGAATTGAGGCCACACAAGACGGCAGTCCTTATGTTTATGTAACATTCTCAGATCCTAACGACTACAAACCAGGCAGTGAAAAAAGAATGAATCCTTTTGGTCCTAATGTTATGGCATTTACTTCTCCAGAAGATTTAATGAAAAACTTACCAAAAGCAATGGGCGATATATCAAAAATGATTTCTGGAGGTATGGGTGGAGGAGGAATGACAGGAGATAGTCCTACCTTCAAAATAAGCATGAAAGACTATGAGGATATGAATATAAAAGTAGGAGATAAAGTTAGTATAGAGATAAAGAAATCGGATGCAGGAAGTATTTATACCTAATCTACAGACTTTCAATATTTTTATTTTGTATTTTATATAATAAAATTTACAAATAACATTGTTTATGATGTCCAAACAAGTAAAATTACAATAGCAATAAAAGAAATGAAACTGAATACCTTTCTAAAACAAAATTTTTTTCATAAACTTGATAAATGGCAATTTGTTTTTAGATTACATTGGTTAATATAGATACTAGTGCATCACTTGAAAGTTTTAGAAAATTTATTATTGTTAGTACTTGTAAATCTTTTATTCCTGAAAGTTATTTGCGTGATTATGAAGTCTTTCCAGAAAGAGAAGATGGACCAGGAGCTATATATATTGAAGCAGTTGATAAAGTAACTTTGAAACGAATTAGAGAAATGACTTTTGTAAATGCAAAGGAAATTTTAGGAATTATATATTCTTCCAAAAGTGGTAATACCCAGTTAAAGTGGCGGCAAATCAGGAAAAAAACAGGTAAAGTTAGTGGAACAGCATCACCTAATGCCTTGGTTAATCTAGTTGAATCTGGCGTATTAACTCAGGAATGGGTAGATGACTATCTTATATCATCTCAAAATTTAAACAAACCAAAAGATCAATCAAATGAATCCACCAAAATAAATTCAGGTCCCGCTGTGTAATTTGAAATAAAGCAGCAATAATAGTCTCATATAGTTAATTGAAGTATGATAAGTAAAGAGATAGCAAGTTCTTCTGGTAAGGCAATATATATTATTCCAGAAGATTCTGATGATCTTTTTACTCTAAGAAGAATTATAAAAACAGGTGATATAGTAGTTTCTGATACTACTAGAGTAATAAAGTTTGAAAAAGAATATTCTAGGCCCGACAGAGAAAGAGTAAAAATTCGTGTATCAGTTAAAGTAGAAAAAATAGGACTTGATGAATCTATTGATAGATTGAGAATAGCTGGAACAATAATGGAGTCAAACAATAGTCTTGTTCCAAAAGGAACCTATCATTCGGTTATAGTTCAAATGGGAAATAACATTGTTGTTGATAAAGGTAAAAGATGGGACGATTTAGATTTAAAACTTTTGAGATCTGATATAGCAGGAAGTTTTATTATTGTAGCCATTGATACAAAAGAAGCTGGAATTGCGAAAATAACAGGAACTCATCTAGAAATAATTCCAAATATTTACTCTGGGCAAAGCGGAAAATACTATACACATGCAGCAAAAAATAATCCAAATATTGAAGTCTTCTTTGAAGAAGTATATCTTTCATTGAACAATATATTATATGAAGATGGAAACTATAGACTAATAGTATTTGGACCTGGAGAAACAAAAAGAAGATTTTACAATTTTATTATGAATAAAAAATCTACTTTTAAAAATAAATCCACTGTTATTGATGGAGTTGATGTGGCAGGTGAAGATGGAATAATGGTATTTCTTAGGTCTCCTTCACTCAAAGAAGTTATGGGCTCCAGTAAAATATCTATTGTATCCAATCTATTAGACCAGATTATGTTACAAGTAAATAGAGGTGAAGAAAAATATGCTATGGGATTTGCAGAAGTATCTGCTGCAATTAAAATGAAATCTATTGATTCACTTGTTTTTTCTGATTCCATATTCAAAGATTTGAAGGAAGAAGAGATAATAAATCTTCTGAATATAGCGGAAACATATGGGGCTAATGTATATGCTGTTGACTCTTCAACAGATATAGGATTAAGAGTGTCTGCATTAGGTGGAATAATTGCATTGCTTCGATACCAAATTCGATAAATAGTTTTATTTCATATTACTAATTATTCTAGTGAAAAATTCTTCTTCTTATGTTATTCTAACATAATGGTAGTTCATCTTTACCTCCATTATTGTTAGAAATTTAGGTAGATTTCCATAATTCAAATTAATACAATTTTTATTCTGATATT
>DASSVK010000027.1:0-42357 GCA_035706205.1 Nitrososphaeraceae archaeon
ATTGGGTCCTATCTCTCCTGCTGTTGTTATGTATTCTGTCGCAAGGCAAGGACAAAGAGGTTTCCATCAGAGAACCGAATATAATAAAAGAATATTGATGGTGTCTTCTGCTGATGGTTCTATCCAGACACAAGCACAACCTAAAAAAATTTCCGTTAATCCTCCAGGCGGTTTTAAACATTTTGGATTGATTAATACTGATTATATTGTAGTAAGGGGATCAGTTCCAGGGGTTCCGAAAAGATTAGTTAAAATGAGGCATCCTATAAGAAATACTACTAAAAGGGTTCTTGAACCTAAAATTATAGAGGTAATTACAAAATGAGTATAGCAAAAATTTTAGAGTTGGATGGTAGTAATCAAAACACTATAGATCTGCCAATTGTTTTCAAAACTCCATATCGTCCCAAAGTAATTCAAAAAGTTTACAATAATCTGAATTCATATTCATTTCAGAAACAAGGTAGATATCCTGCTGCTGGACAGATGGTTAGTGCAGAATCTCGCAATACAGGATTGGGAATTGCAAGATTGGCTAGGGCAAAAGGAGAAGGTTTTCCAAGAGCAGGTCAAGCCGCTGGTGTAGCAGGAGTTAGACATGGTAGACTTGCCCATCCTCCTGTTTCGTGGAAGAATATATATAAAAAAATAAATAAAAAAGAAAAATTATTAGCTTTATGTTCTGCTATTGCAGCAACAGCCAACGTTGATTTGATTAGAAAACGTGGTCATCATTTAAGCGATAGCATACAGTTACCAATAGTTGTTTCAAATGAAATTGAATCAGTAACAAAATCAAAAGAACTGGAGAAAATTCTTATAAAACTAGGATTCGAAGATGACTTGAAACGTACATATACTCGTCGAATCAAATCTGTTCACAAAAAAGGCACAAATAGAAGGACAGCAATAAGTGTCTTAATAATTGTCGGTAATGATGAGAATATAGGGAGATTAAATAATTCTTTACCTGGCATTGCAGTAAAAACAGTTAAATCAGTTAGTGTATTGGATCTCGCTCCAGGTTCTAAACCCGTAAGATTGACTATTTTCTCTGAAAATGCTATTAAAGAACTAAACACTTTAAAATCCTTTTCAAGTATAAATCTAGAGATGAATAATTAATGAAGAAAAATTTAGCTACCTTAAAGTCATCCAGATCGTTTAAACAAACAAGAAGGAAAAATTCAGACCCGGAAAATAAAAAACCATTAATTATTGAACCATATATGACAGAAAAGTCTTTTAATTTAATAGAAAAAGAAAAAAAAATAATATTTATTGTAGATGAAACAGCAGATAAAAAATCTATAAAGCAAGAAATACATGATCTTTATGAAGCTGAAATAGTTGAAGTCAATACTGCTAGAACAATAGATGGGAAAAAAGCATTTGCCAAGTTTAAGGATCTAGATTCTGCTAGAGATTTGGCTACGAAACTTGGGTTGGTTTAATAAGTTGAATCAGATTATTCTAGGTAGATTTAAAAATAAGCCATTGGAGGTATAATTCGTATTGGTTAGAGAATTTAAATTTAGAGGTTACAATCAAGATCAATTAAAAACGATATCGATAGAATCACTCTTACCGCTCTTGAATGCAAGACAACGAAGATCTTTGAACAAAAGAGTTGGAAAATATATGAATGATCAGAAACGAAAGTTAAGAGAAGAGATTAAACTTGCACGTGATGGCAAGTTAAAGAATAAATTAAAAACTCATGTTCGGGATATGATTATCTTGCCTGATATGATAGGTATGTCAATTAGCGTACATAATGGTAAAGAATTTTTTGATGTTACTATTAAGCCTGAAATGGTAGGACATTATTTAGGAGAATATGCTATTACAAATAAAAGAGTACAACATGGTTCACCAGGAGTTGGATCATCTAGATCCAGTTTGTATGTTCCTTTAAAGTGATTGAGTTATGCCAAATTATTCTTATTCATATAAAGATTTTGATAAAAGTAGACAAGTACGATCTGCTATTAGAGAAAAAGATATTTCTCATAAACATGCACGTGAAATTTCTTTAGCAATTAAGAATCTTTCTATTGAGAAAGCAAGAGACTATCTTGAATCGGTTTTACGAAAAGAAATAGCTGTACCATTTAGAAGGCATAATAATGAAGTTGCCCATCGCTCTAATATTCGTGATGGATTTAGTGCAGGCCGTTTTCCATCAAAAGCAACACATGAATTTCTAAAACTTTTGGATAATCTAGAAAGCAATGCAGAATACAAAGGTATGGATCTTGATAGATTAAAGATCATAAATATTGTTGTCCATAAGGGTACTCGCTTAAAGAGATTTACTCCACGTGCTATGGGAAGAGCAAGCCCAAAGTTTGATACTCTTATACATGTTGAAATGGTTGCACAAGAAGGTGTAATATCAGAATGAATGCAGCAAAAAATGTAATGTCTAATAATTATAAAAATATGGAACTAGATGAATACCTAAAACAGGCACTGAAAGAGACAGGATATGGTGGAGTTGATATACAAAAAACCCCTATTGGAACTAGAATAACATTATATGTGACTCGTCCTGGACTAGTAATAGGAAGAAAAGGCTCAGGTATAAAAGATCTTACATCTAAGTTAGAGCAAAAATTTGGTCTAAACAATCCTCAAGTTTCTGTGATGGAAATTGAAGTTCCGGAATTAAATCCTAAAATTATGGCTAATAGAATAGCTCAACTTATTGAGAGAGGAACAGCTTTTAGAAGAGCTGCAATGTGGACAATAAATACAGTAATGGGAGCTGGAGCAATGGGTGTTGAAGTTACTATAGCAGGAAAATTAAGAAGTGAAAGAGCACATTTTGAAAAACACTCCATGGGGGTAATTCCTAAAAGTGGAAACGCGGCAGATAAAATAGTCAAAATAGGAATAACTGACGTTTTAACTAAAATGGGTTTAATGGGCATTCAGTTACGAATTGCTTTAAAGAATGAAATGCCAAGTGAATTTGAACTTATAGAATCAACAACTGAAACGAATTCTACCACTGTAACACAATCGGATCAAAAAAATGCTGAAAAGGAAATTGAGCAAAATATTTCAGAAGAGGTTGCGACTCAAAATACCAATATAGAAAAAAAAAGTAATGCAGAAAAAAATGTTGAGAATCTAAAAAAACCTTATCTTAAACAAAACCCTCAAACAAAAGATATAAAAGATAAAATGGTAAAACAAATTATTCCAAAGGAAAAAGGAGAAGGTGTAAAAGAAAAGTAATGAGTAGAATAAAATTATCAACGCTTAGAGAAATGAATGATCAAGATCTTGAAGATAAATTATTGGAGTTAAAAGCCGATCTATCAAAACTAAGATCAGAAGGAGCTAAAGGTACGTTGAAAAAAGAAAGTTCTAGTATACGATGGGTTAGAAGAGATATTGCGAGAATTCTTACTCTAATCAATGAGAGACAAATAGAAAAAAAGGTTTAGAATAAAAATGCAGTCTCCAGAAAATATATTATATCATGAATTAATTGGATTAAAAATAAAAATATGCCAATGTTCACAATCTGAACTTATAAATGTAGTAGGTCAAATTATTTTTGAAACAAAAAATATGGTTATTATAAAAACATCCAATAGAATTAAAAAAATTGCAAAAAATATAATACATAAGTGTATTATTTATCTTCAAACACACGCTTGCTTTATAACTGGTAATCAATTGAATGGTAGACCAGAAGATAGGATTTTAAAAATAAAGAGATGATATGATTCATGGTTAGAAATATAGGTCTTATGGTTTCTTTGCCAAAAAAATCTTGTGAGGATAAATTATGTCCTTTCCATGGAAGCTTATCAGTACGAGGAAGAATATACGTAGGAACAGTCGAGAGTAATAAATCTCCAAAGATGATTGTTGTTTCGAGAGAATATAATAGATTAGTTAAAAAATATAAAAGATATGAAAGAAGCAAATCCAAAGTTCATGCTTTTCTTCCAAATTGCATTGTAGTTAATGAAGGACAAAAAGTAAAAATTGCTGAATGTAGACCTCTATCTAAAACAGTATCTTTTGTTGTAGTCGAAGGAGAAAATAAAGATGGCATCTAAGTCGAGAGCAGTTTCTGCCAAAGGTGCAGCGGAATTTCGTCCTTATATTACAAGGGCATTGCCCGTTACCACTGAACTTGTATGTGCTGACAATACTGGTGCAAAAATTCTAAGGATTGCTCAAGTTACTAAATATAAAGGTCGTCATTCAAGAATGCCTTCTGCTGCAGTAGGAGACCTTGTAACTGTTACTGTTAAAAAAGGTCCTGCTCAATTAAGAAAACAAATCTTTGGTGCAGTGATAATAAGACAAAAATATCCGATAAGAAGATTAAGCGGTCTTCGTGTCACATTTGAAGATAATGCTGCTGTTTTAGTCACTCCAGAAGGAGAAATTAAAGGAACTGATATAAAAGGACCTGTTGCTGCTGAAGCCGCCGAAAAATGGCCAAGGATCGCGAATCTGGCGCCGTTGATAGTTTAAAGATAAGGAGAATTGGAAATGATAAATAAAAATATTGTTATTAATAATATAAAAAAACATCAAATCGATAAAAGTATTTGTTCACCACTTGCAGATAATTTAAGGAATGAATATCATAAGAGAAATGCGCGTGTAATTAAGGGAGATACTGTGAAGGTATTACGAGGAGAATATAAAAATGTTGAAGGTAAAGTGGAGAAAGTTAAAACTGGTAGATCTACACTTTTTATTGAGGGTATTCAAAGGGAAGCTTCTAAAGGAGGCAAAGTCAAAGTTCAGATTCATTCTTCTAATGTTATGATTACATCTTTGAACTTACAGGATAAACAAAGAGGAAATGTAATTAGAAAAATAAAATCCTCATCAAATGAAAAAAAAGGAATTAAAATTAAAACAACATCAAAAAATACAAAGATAAGACGTAATTTAAAGCTTAAAAAAGTTCTAGATACAAAACCAAAAAAAATAGCTACCTCTCAACATAGTCAAGATAATAAGGGGGATAAATAATCATCATGCTGTTAGAATTTAAAATGTGTTTAAAATTGCAAATGGAGACTGAGTAAAAAATGACAAAAAAAGGAGGAAGAACTACAGTGAAAAGACAATTAG
Source organism: Nitrososphaeraceae archaeon (assembly GCA_035706205.1). Classification (GTDB taxonomy): domain Archaea; phylum Thermoproteota; class Nitrososphaeria; order Nitrososphaerales; family Nitrososphaeraceae; genus TH1177. The sequence goes on from DASSVK010000027.1 coordinate 5,119, forward strand.
CTCCAACTTTTTGGGATATAAATAGAAAAGAAGGACGCTTTATTCCAAGGATTCATCCTGGCTCACATTCACAAAAATATGCTTATCCACTTGGAACTATTTTACGTGATGTGTTAAAAGTAGCAAAAACTATGCATGAAGCTAAAAAAATTGTCGATGAAGGTAAAATCAAAGTAGATAATGTAATAAGATATAATGTTAACTTTGCAGTAGGATTGATGGATACTATTGAGCTAATTCCTTCAAAACAATTCTATCGATTTGTGCCTAAGAATTCACTCTTATTATATCCAATAGAAATAGCTGAAGATGAAAAGTCATTAAAACTTGTAAAGATTAAAACAAAAAATATTGTCAAAGGAAATAAAATGCAGTATAGTTATCATGATGGTAAAACTGTTCTTTCTGACAATATTTATTCTGTTGGCGATACCTGTCTTGTTAAATTACCTGAAATAGAAACTATCCAACATTTAAAACTAGAAAAAGATTGTCTTGCAATATTAACCAGAGGAGACAATGCTGGAAAAATTGGAAAAATACAGGAAATAAAGGAAGGCACATTTTCCCTTCCTAGACGTGCTGTTATTCTTGTGGAATCGCGAATATTAGAAATTCCAATTGATATGATTATGGTTATTAGCGAAAGTAATGAAAATAGTCCCAAAATAAAAGTGAGTTAATGAAATGTCTGAAATAAATAAAGATTCAAATGATAATATGAAAAAAATAGACATTGAAAAAATTGTAATAAATATTGGGGTTGGAAAATCAGGCGACCCCTTTGAAAGAGCAAAGATGGCATTAGAAGAATTAACAGGTCAAAAACCTAGTCCCAGAGGTGCAAAAAAATCAGTTAGAGATTTTGGTATTCATAAAGGAGAACCAATTGGTGCTATGGTAACTTTAAGGAAACAAAATGCAGTTGATTTTTTAAAAAGAATATTTTTAGCTAAATCCAACTCCTTTAAAAGATCTTCTATAGATAATAATGGAAATCTTTCGATTGGAATTAAAGAACATATAGATATACCTGGCATAAAATATAATCCTGATATAGGAATATTTGGAATGGATGTATGCATATCATTAAAAAGACCTGGCTATCGTATATCAAAGAAAAGAAATCCAGATAAGGTTGGCAAAAACCACAAGATTACACCTGAAGAATCTATTAGTTTTTTCCAGAAGAATTTTGGAGTTGATGTTATTTAATGCCAAAGCCACGTGAATATTCAGAAACTGGAAGAAAACAAGTTCCCCATGGCAAAGGAACAAGGTGGTGCAAAAGATGTGGAGCTTATAACGGTTTAATCCAAAAATATGATATAAATCTGTGTCGTCAATGTTTTAGAGATATTGCAAACAGTATAGGATTCAAAAAATATGAATAAAATATATGTCACAAGTAAAAAAATAAAGAAAATAGTAATGGAAGGGATATCAGTATGGGAAAAATAATTAAAAGAAAAAATTTTTTGGAGAAAGAATGTTAAAATGCCGGCATTAAACATTGTTTCAAATCTATTTAATACCCTCTACAATAATGAAGTTAGAAGGAAAAAGGAATGTTTGGTTCTTCCCACATCAAAATTTGCCAGTGAAATTCTTAGAGTTATGCAAAAATATAGATACATAGGAGAATTCGAGCAAATTGATGACAATAGAATGGGGAAATTTAGAATTCAATTATTATCCAAAATAAACAAATGTGGAATTATTACTCCGAGATATAGTGTTAAAAAAGACCAATATTTAAATTGGGAAAGACAATTTTTACCTGCCTACAATCTTGGAATATTATTGGTATCAACAAGTAAAGGGATAATGTCACATCATGAAGCTCAAAGTCAAGGATTGGGAGGTGTTCTTATCGGATATGTCTACTAGTAAAGAAAATAACCAATTTGGTGAAGTTACAATTCCAGAAAATGTAAAAATTACTAGAGATGAAAACATTATAATTGTTGAAGGTAAGAATGGTAAAATAAAAAAGGATTTTACTAAAATTCCTGTCAAACTTGTTTTTGAGGAGAATAAGATAATAGTACATCCACCTGGCCAGCGCCGTAAAGATCTGGCTTTAATAAACACCGTTAAAAGCATTCTATCTAGTATGATAAAAGGTGTAGAAACAGGATTTACTTATAAACTTAAGATAATCTTTTCTCATTTTCCAATATCTGTTAAAGTCAAAGATAAAAAGGTAATTGTTGAGAATTATTTTGGAGAAAGATCTTCTCGAATATCAAAGATTGTTGGTGATACCCAAGTGGTGATTAATGGTGAAGATGTGATTGTAAAGGGGCCTAGTTTAGAGGATGTGTCTCAAACTGCTACAAACATAGAATCATCTACAAAAATAAAGAACAAAGATCAGAGGGTATTTTTGGACGGTGTTTATTTGTATGCAAAAGAAGAAGGATTATAATAGTGGAAAACACTAATATTAGAATTCTTCCTTAATCTTTGATTTTTAATTCTATCGAATAGATTAAACTTACAGTGGCTTTTTAAAAATTAAAAATACATATTTATTATTTCCAATATTTTTGATTCCGTAACAATAATATAATTAATTTGAAATTAGAATATTAAGAAAATATAAAATAAGAAAACGTTTTTATTCTGATTAAAAAAATGATAGTTGAATGCCGCTGTAGCTCAGCATGGTAGAGCAAATCTAAAGTGATTATTACTTTAGAGCTTAGCTGGCTGTTAACCAGTGGGTCATCAGTTCGAGTCTGATCAGCGGCGTTTTTTTTTAGGACGAGATATAATTTGTTTCAAATATATATATAAAATTCTGAATTATTATAGAAAAATAATTTGATTTTAGTCATTGATAAATTCTTTATATAAAAAAAATTTATATTTTTAATTCGGTAATCTTTTATAAGCTGCACCTTAATTTTATTTTCATGAAAGCTGTTATACTTGCCGGTGGTTTAGGTAAAAGATTAAAACCTTTAACAAATGACCGACCTAAACCCATGATAGAAGTACTAAATGTGCCTATATTAGAATGGCAAATTAAATGGTTCAAAAAGCACAATATTAGAGAAATAATTATTTGTGTTGGATATCTTAAAGAAAATATAATAGATTATCTTGGTAGTGGTAGTAAATTTGGTATTAATTTAGGCTATGTAGTAGAAGATAATCCCCTTGGGACTGGCGGTGCGTTAAAAAATACTGCTAGTCTTTTGAATTCCTCAACTGAAGATGGATTCTTTATGACAAATGGAGATATTTTAACCAATATAGATCCTCACAAATTATCGAACAAGAATATATCTAGTATTGCACTTGTACCATTACGGAGCCCATATGGGATAGTTAATATAGATAATGATTCTAATGTAATAGGTTTTGATGAAAAACCTGAAATTCCTGACAAATGGATAAATGCAGGTGTATATTATTTTACAAAGGATGTATTTGAATATTTACCAGATAATGGAAACATAGAAGTAACTGCATTACCTGCTATGGCTAAAGATGCAAAATTAAAAGGTATAAGATTCCAAGATAATTTTTGGAGATCCATAGATTCTCATAAAGATATAGATGAAGCTGCCAAGGAACTCCAATCATCTAATCTAGTATGAAAAAAATTGATAAAATAGGATATAATATTGGAACTTTATTATCAATTGACTCTATTTTAAAATTTGCAAAACAAATTGAAGAAAAAGAAAATACAGATTCATTATGGGTCCCTGAATCTTGGGGAAGAGAAGCATTTGTATCTTTAGGTGCCTTATCTCAAGTAACAAAAAGAGTTAGACTTGGTACAGCAATAATAAGTATACATTCGCGGACTCCTGCAACAGTGGCAATGGGAGTATCCACATTAGATGTACTATCTAATCAAAGGACAGTATTGGGCTTAGGTGTAAGCACTCCTGCTTTAGTAGAAAATTGGCATGGAATAAACTTCGATAATCCAATTGAAAAACTACGAGAATACATTCAATGTATAAAATTGATTATGAAAGGTTCGAAGGTAAATTTTAAAGGAAAATATTACAAAATAAATAACTTTAAAATATTATTCAAACCACCTAGAGAGGATCTCCCTATTTATACTGCAGCAATTAATAAAAAAATGATAGATCTTTCATGTGAATTTGCTAATGGTATTTTGCTTTATTTAAGACCAAAATATGAATTACCAAAAATTGTAAAATATATAGAAAACAAATTGATGTTAAAAAGTAATAGTAGCAAAAATGTAAAAAAAAGATTTGAAATCTGTTGTGCATTTATTACTGCAATTTCTGACAAGAATCCAGAGAAAGCTAGGTTGAGGGCAGCAAAGACTCTTGCTTTTTATGTAGCTGTAGGAAAGTATTATAATATATTTCTGCGTCATAATGGATTTGACACAGAGGTTCAAAATATTTCCGAAGAATATCAGAAAAATGGAATTTCAAATATTCATAATTTTGTTTCTGATAAGATGCTTAATTCTTTGACCATATCTGGAACAAGAGAAGATTGTATGAAGTCTTTAAGAGAATTTACTGAATGTGGAATATCTTTACCAATATTACAAATAAACCCTGTTGGACCTGATCCAGAAAATTCAATTATGGAATTGATCTCAACATTTTAAGTGAGAAAAGTCGCTATAATTGGAGGGAAAACAAGTGAATTCAGAAAAGAAACAGAGGTTTCTGTTAACCATATTGCGTTAGAATCAGCAGTAAATTTATTAAAAGAAACAGGTTTCCCAAGGAATCTTATAGATGCAGTAATAATTTCATCATGTTCTTCAGATCAATATTTATCAAGCATAATAGCTGAGATGCTCGGGATAAAACCAAAGATTTCTCATAGGTTAGATAACTTGTGTAATTCCGGCACCAATGCAATAATTTCTGGGTTCTCGTATATCTCCTCTGGAATATGTGATTCTGCCTTGATCATCGGTGTTGAAAAGCCAAATACATTAGGAAAAGTTTTATCGAGTGATCTATCTCGTGGACAATTTACTTTACCGATTTATTGGGGTGCTATTTTTAAGAAAATCCATATGGAAAGGTACGGAACAACAGAAGAGCAAATTTGTACAGTTCCTGTAAATAATTATTCGAAGGCAAATAAAAATAAAACTGCATTTAATAAAAATAAAACTATAAATTTAGAACATGTATTAAACTCAAGAATCCTCGTAGAACCTCTAAAGTTACTAGAATGTTGTTCTATTTGTGAAGGTAGTTCTTGTCTTTTACTTGTAGCAGAAGAAAAAATTCCATTTTTTAAATCCAAAATCATACAAAACAAAAAAAATAGCGGTGAACTAATTCCAGTTCTTATTAAAGGAATTGGGCAACAAACCAATTCAGCAAGTTTTAGTAATTCGATCAGAGATATCTTTGAACAGGGACCAGCTAAAATTGCAGCACACCAAGCATATAAAATGGCCAAAATATCAGCTAAAGATATCGATATAGCAGAGATTCACGATGCATTTTCTATCTTGGAGATAATGGGATATGAAGATCTTGAATTTGTTAAAAAAGGAGAAGGAGGAAAATTTGTTAATCAAAATAGTATAGCAGTTAATACAAGGGGTGGAATAATAGGATGTGGTCATCCAATTGGAGTTACTGGAATTGCACAAACAGTAGAAGTTTTTGAACAATTAATAGGAAGAAGTAGTCATAAAATAAAACAATTAAAAAAATCTTCTGTTTCTAATAAAGGAATAGTACATAATTTAGCAGCAGCCGGAACTTCAGCTTCAGTTCTTATTTTGGAAAAATAGATATTCTCAAAAAAATATTAATATTATGAAACTTATAGATAGATACATACACAAAATAAAGAAACCATATAAAATATGAAAAATAATTATATAAATTTTATAGAAAATATCCAAAGAGGAAATTTTGTTCTTCCTTATTGCAGGAGATGTAAAAAAAATATTTGGCCTCCATCTGATAATTGTAGATTATGTTTGGGGACGTTGTCTTTGGAAAACTGTAATAATAAAATTGGAAAAATATTAGAAATATTTGTGTCAAAAATGATGAATATTAATAATGATTATAAGAATAAACTAATGATATTAGTAGATATAAATGAAGTAATACTACTTGGATCTCTTTCAGTTGATCTCGAGAAACCAGAGAAAGCTAGTTTCAAAGGAAATTTGGTAAAAATAAAAAAATGTGGATTTATTAATAATAAAATATTCTATGAATTTGAGATTTTAAATAAGTTTAATTAATATATCTATTTGGATATTTTCTTTTTATTGAGTTACGATCGATTTGTAGATGAAAGACTATTGACCAGTAGAGATGCTTTAAATAAATATCAAATGAAAATTAAATTGTATGATATTGATGAGAGTGCACGTGATTATTCTCAAAGATTTGGCAATAGGGTTCTAGTGAGAAAAATAATATTAATGACAAAACACAATGATACACAAGAGATTGAAGAAATTGAACTTGACGTTGAAGAATTAGAAAAAAGAATTAGAAAAGAACGACTTTTTTCATCGTCAAATAGGTGGATTGCTCAAAACGAAATAAAAAATGGTTATATTGTTGCAACAAGGCACCTAGACCTATTAGCTGACGCAATAGCACTAGATGTAATAGTTTTTGATTAAAGAAATTTAAACTTTAAAGAAAGGAAAATTAATTTTTGTTTCTTTTAGATCCAAAAATAACAAGAAACACTTTATTGTTTTTTTTGTTTAATATTATATTTCCCATCGTATTATAATATATATAAAATATATTTAATTACTAAAATAAACGACTAAAGAAAAATTTATTTGGAACTTAATTTTTTCTTGTCTATTACAATTTTGGCTATTCCTAATCCGATTAATATTCCTCCCAATAGCATTGTTGAACCGATTGTTCGCATAGTGTTTTGATCTATTTTGAAATTATTTACAGCCATTAAAATAAATAATCCCAAGATGATCAATCCTCCATTTATAAATAGTAGTATAGGTATTGTCCTGTTCGGTTCCTTTCGACCAAGCGCAAAGCCTATTATAGATAATGCAACGGCTCCGCCTCCAAAAATACTTCCTCGGACAGCTTCATTTAATGGAAGAAAACCTTGTCCTCCTTCTCCCGTAACTGCGTCTGTTTCAGATTGTGATGCAACCATTACATCTATACCGTAAATTATTAGCAATCCAAGAGAAATTAATAAAAGAATAATTGCAATCTTTGCCATGAATTTTTTTACTTTAAGATATTTAATAAACCTATCAATATATGATAATAGCATGAGTATTAAAAATGATTTATATTCGGTTTTAAATGAATTCGGAAAAGAGGCTCTTCAAATTGAATTTCAAAGTAATATAAATTCCTCAGTTCCTAAAATAAAGGAAATAATTTCAAAAACTATAGAATTAAGATACAAAAACAAAGATAAAGAGATGCTCGATAATGATAATTACGATGATTCTGAAAAACCACTATCTCTATTATGTGAAGCTTTTTTACATTTTCTTTTGACGACAACTTCGCTTCCCTCACAAAGAAAAATAATGTTAAAAGACGTAGAAATTGATTTGGTAATTCCCGATCTCAAAAGCCTAAATAAAGATCCCAAGAAAAGTTTAATAATAAAATTTGATAAGGATGCATCAACCATTAACTATATTGATAGATTACATAATAATATTCCAATCGATAGAGAAAATGTTTGGATAGTTTCACCTACGCCACTTGATATTAACTCTAGAAATAGAAATTATGTTCTTTACAAAAGTAAAAAAGATGAAGAATCACATACTCTCTTTACTGATAATAAAAATATGGATAAAAACAGTCATTATTTTATTGAAAAACAGAATATTAATATCAATAATACTAATAATAGTAATATTCAAAATGATAATTCAAATGTCCTTCCTTTTTTCAATATAATCTTAGACATTGATAAATTTTTAAAAGATATAAAGCATAGAGGTTTAAAATTTGTACCCTAAAACAGGAAAATATAAATATTATTAATTTCTTTGATTTTTTCGGCCCTGTTAACTCAAGGATAAAGTAATATGTATGTCTACTTTTATATTATCCTCTGTGCTCAATTTTAGAAGAATTTTTCAATGTATTTCATAAATTTTCCTTAACTTAACAGAGCCATTTTTTCATTTACCCTAATTCTTTTATTTAAATAAAAAAAGAAAGAATAATAATAATATTTTGATAACATAATAGAAAATAATTCATTTTTTGTTGTAATTAAAAAATTTATTATACATAATTATGATAGATATTATTGAAGATTTATGAGAATCAAAGGTGTATTTATTATTGGAATCGATACAGATATAGGAAAAACTACTATTTCAGGAGGTTTAGGGAATTTACTTTTTCAAAAAGGGATTAAGATTGGAGTAATGAAGCCCTTTGCAACAGGTATTAAAATATATTCAAAAGATTTTAAATCCCATGATGCTGAAATATTAAAAAAAGCAAGCTCTAATGTAGATAATGATGCTATAATTAATCCATATTTTTATTCATTACCTACTGCGCCCTATCTAGCAAAAAAAATATTAAAAGTAAATGAAGATATCGATGTTGGAGAAATTTTAAGTAAATATAAAGAAATTGAAAAAAGATATGAATTTACAATAGTAGAAGGAATAGGAGGATTAATGGTTCCATTAGGCAAAAATTTTTTTGTAGCAGATTTGGCATCTATAATAAATGTACCCGTTATTCTAATAATGTCTAATAAAATAGGATCTATTAATCATATCATAATGACTTATCGCTTGGCTATGTTATACAAGCTGAAAATTAAGGGAATAATAATAAACAACAAATGGAAGTTTTCAAATCCTCTCTTCAAATTAATAAATAACAATCTTCAATCCATTGTTGAAGAAATGACAGGAGCAAAAGTTTTAGCGACTATACCATATTTAAAAAAACCATCTTTCAAAAAAATAGCTAATATATTGGAAAAAAAGGATATTATCAATAAGTTAGAAAATGAATAAATTATCTACTATTATCATTAAAGTTATTATATTAATAAATTATTAGTTTTTTAATAGATTTTATTTTATATTATTGAAATTATATTCTTTTCATTTTACAACTGATCAAGACTCATATCTGTATTTCATGAATTAAAGGGTTTTGCTTATCTACTATATTCATATTCTATTATACCATTTCAATTTGAATCCTTATAACTTTAGAATTCAAAGAATAATGAGTTCATTAATTTTAGTAATAATAGTTTCGAAATAATTTCTATGCCAAAAATCCTTTATAGCATCAGTCTTTAATAAGATCATTTTCTCTTAATACTCTATTGCTCGATATAATCATGCCATTTATTTAATTCATACTGTAATAGACTATAAATTTATTTTATTTTCTAAAAAATTGAAATACATATAATTATATAATTATAAAACTCTTAGTAAATAAATGAAGGTTTTTAATTTATGCTTAGGATTTTTCTTAACTGCAATTTCTTTAATATGTGTGACAGCAAATACAGTAGATGGTTATTCTCTTTCCATTCATGGTCATGAAGAATCTGATATATATCTAAAATTATCAAATTTGACTAAAAATACTGGTAATGCCATTGTAGAAAGCATGAGAGCTATTGAAGGAGGTGATGATAAAAGTGCTCTAAAAATTTTATCTAATGTAACTCTAAATATTGAGGAAATCTATAATGGATTAGAGATATTAGTAAAATAATATTTCGATAAAAAAAGCTATCAATCTTCATGAAATCCAAATATTTAACCAATTTCTTTAATCTAATTTTATTTTATTGAATTATTTAGATTTACAGATATTTAGAAATAGATACTTGACTCTCATTATTTTTTAAAAGATCATTATGGATATATGAGAACCATTAGTTATAGTATTTTAAACATATTGCAAACAGTATTATCCAGCTAATTCATTCTTTAATGATCCAATCCTAATAGTGTATTCATACATGGATATTAATATTTTTAATGATATAATCCCTTTTTTTGTGTATAAATAATTTTTTCTTAAGAAATACTTTTAATTGCTTTCTGGCTAAAACTCAATTTTTCTATCGGTTTTCATCCCTTTTAAAGATTGGTTTGTATATTTTTTTTCCTATGCTAGGATCTTATTTTTTAACCATGATTTAGGAAATTCAATAAATTGTATTATTTTATTGAAAATTGTCGGATAGAATATGGGATTATGGGATAATGCTTATACGGTAAGACAGTAACCCATAAATACGTGAAAATGCTTATATAAAAATATGGTAAAAATTACTTTCGAACTAGAAGATAAATTAAATGAAAAATTTAGAAAGGTAATAGTAACAAAAAAAGGATTATACCGTGGAGTAATCCAGGAGTCAATCATTGAAGCAATAAATGATTGGATAAGGAAGAAACAAGATAACAAGAAAAAACCAGCAAAAAAGGATGAAAGTCACGACAATAAACAATAGATGATTTAAATGTTTCAAAACCCGAATTTAGAAAGGTCATCAGGTATAATTTTATTAATTATCTCAATTAACATTTCAAAGAGCGATGAATAATAAAAAAATTTACAAAAAAAATCCGAAAATAAATAAGGGAGATATTAACAAATTATTAGTTTTCTTTGATAAAAAATACATCTGGCATCCTTATACCCAGATGCAAATTTGGAATAAGCAAGATAATATAGTAATGACTCATGGAGATGGATTTTATCTTGTCGCTGAGAATGGAGATAAGTATCTTGATGGAATTGCGAATATGTGGTGTAATGTTTGGGGTTATGGTCCGAATCCCGTTATTGAAGCAATTAGGAAACAGTTTCACGAACTTCCTCATTCAACTCTATTTGGATTAGGAAATAAACCTTCAATAGTACTTGCAACTAAACTTTTAAAATTGACCAAGGGAATGAACAAAGTGTTTTATTCTGATAATGGTTCGACGGCTATAGAAGTAGCACTGAAAATAGCTGTACAATATTGGAAAAATAAACAATTTCCAAAAAAGAACAGATTTCTTTCCCTTGAGAATGGTTATCATGGAGATACAATTGCGACTATGTCCATGGGTTATGTTGATAGGTATTTCAGTCCTTATAAATCATTACTAATTAGAACATTTAGAGCTCCTGCACCTTCATCATTTGAAAACAATATAGACAATATTCTAACAGAGTCAGAGATAGTTGATATATGTCTAGAAAAAACAGAGCGTATATTTAAAAAAAATTCAAGCCAAATAGCTGGATTGGTAATGGAAAGTGGGGCTCAAATAGCTGGTGGGATATCTATTTATCCAGATTCATATCAAAAAAGAATCTCTGATTTGTGTAAGAAATATGATGTTCTACTTATCTTGGATGAAATTGCCACAGGTTTTGGCAGATTGGGCAACATAATAGAATATCTGCCACAATCCTCTAAACCAGATATTGTCTGTTATGGAAAGGCATTAAATGGAGGATATTTTCCTATTGCAGTAACGTTGACAACAGATGAAATTTATAAAGAATTCTTGGGTCAATATTATGAAAATAAACAATTATTCCATGGACATACATATACTGGCCATCCTGCTGGATCTGCAGCTTGCATTGCTAATATAGAAATGTATGAAAAAAGAAATCTTATCCAAAAGATAAGAGACAATAGTAATCATATTAAAAAAACACTGAAGAAATTTGAAGATTGTAAATTTGTTCATAAAATTAGACATAAAGGACTTTTAGTAGGGATAGAATTAGCTCGAGAAAGTGAAACGCCAACAGAAAAGAGAAAAAAACAACCATTGTCCTATATTGACGGATTTGCGCTTAATAACTATATAATGAGAGAATCACTGAAAAGAGGAGTTTTCATTAGATCTCTTGGACACATTGTCACACTAATTCCTCCACTTGCTATGCCAAGGAACCAATTAGATATTTTGATTGATACTACCTATGATATAATAAAGTCTATTGAGGAAAAATAGGTTTAGAATCGTGATAAGTTAAATTCAATCTCCTAAATTCTTTGTAAAGGGTAGACTTTGAAATACCCAGCTCCCTTGCGATTTTTGCTCTAGAAATATTTTCAGATAATAAGGCAATTAAGCTATTTTTGTCAATAATCTTTTGGGGCCTTCCTATTTCTTTTCCAGCAATTTTTGCTCTCTTCATTCCATCCTTTGTACGTTGAACAAGCATTTCTCTTTCTCTTTCTGCAACCCATGTTAGAATACTTATCATCAGTTTTCTGATACTTGGTTCTGTTGTCTGTAAAAAAGATTCTCTTGGAGAACATGATATAAGTGGACTATATTCTTCAATAACTTTTATAGCATCTAATGTATCCCAAAATGTTCTTCCAACTCTTGAGAGCTCATAAACCAAAACAGCTTCCACTTTAGAAGATTTTACAAATTCTATAAGATCCTGGAAGCCTTTTCTTGATGTAGCAGGTACTTTGCCACTTACTGCTGGATCTTGGAAAAAGTACAACACCTGGTAATCATGATCCTTTGCCCATTTGGTAATTGCTATCTTTTGAGTCTGTACTGTCTGCTCTTCAGTACTTACTCGAAGATATGCTATTGCATACTTCTGCATATTATCAGACATGAATAACTACAGGCAATTACAAAAAAATCTATCTATAACCTAATGTTAAAAAAAAAAGACAAAGAGTTTGAAAAAGGAGGATTGTTTTTGGACCATTCTTTTAAATGTTCAACAAATATGAAAGGTAAAAAAAAGGGAGTACTTTTTGTACGTTTCACAAAAGGGTCCTTTTTTGAACGGTTCTAGATTTAAAAAAAATAACGGAAATCGTTCATTTTGGATATAATCACTTTCCTAAAATCAATCAATTTTTTCCAAATAAATCTTAAAATATTAGTATTTATGTAAAGAACAAGGATAACTAAAGTTACAAACTAAATACAATGTAATAGTTTAAACTGTTTATTTCTTTTACTTGAAAAAGTTATTTTGAAACAAACTAAAGAAATAAAGTTATTACTTCTTTATATATATTACATTTCTAAATTCGAATTTAGAAATATTGATTTAAAAATAACGATTAATTATAGGATTCAGAAAATAAGATTAATGGATAAAAGCAGCTTGTCGAGCGAAAACAATATAACATCTTCCGATATATCTACGGATATTAACACAGACTCTCATTTTATTGAGGAGATGATGAACAAGGTTCTTGAAGGCAACAAGATATCCTATGAAGAGGCTCAGACCTTGTTACTTAATACTAATGACATTATTACTTTGGCAAAATGTGCCAATACTATAACTAGGAAATTTTGTGGAGATATCGTTGATGTAGAATCTTTAGTTAATGCAAAGTCTGGTAATTGTCCAGAAGATTGTTCATTCTGCGCTCAATCATCATTTTATGATACAGGAATTTATAAATACACTCTACTTCCTACTGAAAAACTGGTAGAACAAGCAAAAAACGCAAAAGAAGGAGGTTCGACAAGTTTTTGCCTTGTATGTGCATATAGATCTCCTCCTGAAAAAGATTTTGAAAATTTATGTCAATCTATAGCAGAGATCAAAAATAAAATAGGAATTGATGTTAACGTTTCATTAGGGTTTATGACTCCTGAACGTGCAAAAAGACTGAAGAGTTTAGGAGTTAAAAGATACAATCATAATCTGGAAACTGCCAAAAGTTATTTTTCAAAAATTTGTAAAACGCATAGCTATGACGATAGAGTAAATACTGCAAAAATCGTTAAAGAGGCTGGACTTGAATTGTGTTCAGGTGGGATAATAGGTATGGGTGAAAGTCCTTCACAAAGACTAGAACTGGCATTTTCACTTGCAGATTTAGATCCAGATGAAGTACCTGTAAACATTTTGATCCCACGTGAAGGAACTCCTCTTATTGATATTAGCAAAAATAATAGTAGATTATCAAATGATGATATTATCAAAACAATAGCAGTTTGGAGGTTTATAATGCCTAAAACTATTTTAAAAATAGCTGGAGGAAGAGAAGTTCACCTTGGAGATGATGGAAAATATATTCTTCAGGCTGGAGCTAATGGCATAATAAGTGGCGGATATCTTACTACAGGTGGAAATAGACACAATAAAGATATAGAAATGATAAAAGAAATTGGTCTCAAAGTATGATCATCTTAACAATATACTTGAACAATACAAACAAAAAAATATCTATAGAGAACTGTTAGTATCTCAGATAAAAAAAGAAAAAGATAACAATTGGAAATATTCTTTTTATCTAAATAATAAAAGAGTAATAAACCTATGTTCAAATGACTATTTGGGACTATCTCAAAATCAAATAATTTTAGGAAAAACTCGGGAATCTTTAAAACAGGTTTCACAGTGTAGTTCTAGACTTATTTCCGGAAATGATGTAAATATAATAAAGTTAGAAAATCTTTTAGCAAATCATCGTAAGTCCGAAAGGGCACTTGTTTATCCTACTGGTTATATGGCAAACCTCGGGACGATCACGGCGGTATCATCACCTAAGCACATTATATTTAGTGATAGTCTGAATCATGCAAGTATTATAGATGCATGCCGTTTAGCCAAATCAAAAAAGATAGAAATTTTTAGACATAATGATATTGACCATCTATCAGAATTATTAAAAAAAAATTTTGAATCGAATGAGAAGATTATTGTAACTGAAGGCATTTTTAGTATGGATGGAGATATAGCTAAACTTGATGAAATAGCTGAATTATCGAAAAAATATAACGCAATTTTGATAGTAGACGATGCGCATTCTGATTTTGTATTTGGCAAATTTAGAAATTATGGTGGAATTCCTGAATACTATGGAGTAGAGAATGATGTTGATATTCATATTAGCAGTTTAAGTAAGGGTTTGGGATGTTTCGGTGGTTATGCAGCTACATCTCATCTGGTAAATGATTTTTTGATAAATAGATCAAGACAGTTTATTTATACTTCCGCAATTCCAGAACATTTATGTGTAGGGGCAATTTCTGCAATTTCATTTTTAAACAAACATACAAATATTCAAAAGAATTTTTTATTACTTGTAAAATGGTTTCATAAAGAATTAAAAGAATATGGGTTTAATATAGGTCAATCATCTAGCCAAATAATACCACTTATTATAGGAGACGAAAAGGAGGCTATTACTTTTTCAAAAGAATTGTTTAAAAAGGGTATATTTATTCAAGCGGTCAGGTATCCTACTGTACCTATTGGTAAAGCTCGGCTAAGAATTTCTATAAATGCATCCCTTCAAAAGTCACAATTAAAATATGTCATCATGTGTCTAGTAAAAATTAAACAAAAATTAAAATAATATTACATTATACCAGTACATTAGATACATGAAAAATAAATAATAGTAAATTAAATATTAATGTAGTGATAAAGTAATTGTAGAACATGTCACTTTTTAGAATAATTTGGATTTTAAGGAAATAAAGAATAGATTTGAAAGCATTTTATTGATGTGAAGATGAATTTTAATTTTAATAATATCAACAAAAAATAGAAAAGAATAAAATAAAAAAAGGCTTTTAAAAAAATATTGAATAGTATACAACTAAAGATCAATATTCCACAAGACTCTTATGAAGAATTTAGGTTTTATTTTAAGTCTCTGCCTTATGAAATGATATTATTTGGTTTAAGATTTGCATATAATAGATATTCTGCTGAAAGTGGAGGATACTTATTTCCAGGTAGAAAAAGCCTGATCAAAAAAGAGACAGATATGTTAAGTAAAGAACAAGCGCAATGGAGAATAGATAATTGGAAAAAAATGATTAAAAACTATCGAGAAAAAGGATATAGTTATCCTACTATATCAAGAATAAAAAAGAAAATAGAAGAAAAAATTTCTTCGAATTAAGATTCTATCTATTCAGGCTTTAATATATCGAAGCTTCTGTTCTTTCCGGATCTATTTCTGAAGAAGAAGGTAAATCAGGAAATTTATCTTTCATATTTTGTTCTACAACCATGCTTGCTTCTTCTAGTATCTTCATAGAGTCCTCAGAGATCATGCCTGTTCCTGTAATCTCAGTATTTGGTATTTGTGAAGAATCGTTCATTATAGTTGACAATAGATCTGATATTTGTCCAAATGATTGATCAGCTTCAGGCATCATAGAAGATAAACCTCCTTGAATACCCTTTATAACAGACATTGCAGGACTAAGTGTAACAACCACATCACCTAATTCAGTAATTGTATTTAATCTTAATTGAATTTGTTCCATTGCAAGTTTGGCAGAGCTTACCATCTTGTTCATTTTTCTAATTTGAGAAAGCTCATTCGATAGTACTTTTGCATATTGACTATCATGATTTTGCATTGCATAAACAATTCTTTTAAAAATTAGATGATCTTTTTCTTGCATTTTATTAGAAATTCCATCTAGTTTAGAAATTTGAAGTTGTAATTTTTTTTGCGCATCCTCAATTTTCGTTTTTAAAGGAGCTGTAGGTTTGATATTGTCTATAAATTTATTTTCAAGAATTTTATTTGCAACACCTTCATTTGTTGGGGGTTTAACCCATCTTCTGTTAAAGGACATTTGTTAGCTATTCACCAGAAGTTATGTGTCAAAATTGTTTAAAAATTAGAGTGTAACTCTGACTATTGTAACTCAAGATACAATAAGATAAGTAAATACACCTACTATTATATTATTTATTTAGATAACTTTATTTATTTAAGTAAATAAGCTAGCGATATTATAAAATAGCTTTAATCAAAAAAGAAGATAACTATCATGAATCATCTTCTTTTTCGTTGAGTAAAATAAAAATATTTTCAATTAATATTATTAACAATTTAAAATACTGTTTTGTTTATATCCTTGTTATTAAAAAATCGATAGATTTCGAAATAAATAAATTTACTTTTTCTCTAATAATAACTATAGAATACCTGACAAATTAAAAATAGCAATATTAGAATATAAAGTTAAGTTTTTTAGTAAAATATTTTTAATTATTAACCTACATTATATTCCAAATATAAGTACATATATCAAAAAATTTTTATTCATGACGAATAATTGGATTTATTGGATATGCTCCACATATTCGACAAAATTGTCCCATCCATATAAAACTACAATTACAATCAGGGCATATTCTTTTTTCTGTTAAATCTATTTGTGATCTCGGGGGAAGAAAATATTTTCTATAAAGAAGATAATAAAATAAATGTTCTTTGTTTCTAATTTTAACGTCTTCTTTGTCTTTAATTCTTGTAATTTCGTCTAAAAATTCTCTATTGGAAATGGTTTGTTCTTCTAAATAGCGTATGATTTTTGAAAATCCGGAACCTTCTTCTTGCGCCGCTTTCTCTCGCCAAGCAAGTTCTTCTAAATGTTCCCATTGTTGAAAACATTTTCTCAATATAAATTTTCCCCACATTTTATTTTGATATTCTCCTATTTTCATAGATATATCTATAGACTTGGCAAATTTTATAAATTTTTCATCAAGATAGGGAGAAAAGACTTTAATGTTGAAAAAATTTCCTATTTTTGCAGTGGGAAAATGCATAATATCCCACAACCTTTTGACTTTTAAGTCCAATTCTTTTATATCTTGATAATATCTTTTTAAGTAATTATAGCCTGCAAATAATTCATCACCACCATCTCCAGTAAGAATAGTAGAGATTTTCATTTCACTTGCTTTTTGTAGTGCAGCAAATATAACGCTTGAATTACGTATAAAAATAGGATCAAATGTTTTAAACAATTCTATTACTTTTTCTTCAATTTTTAATAATTCATTATTTTTTATATTAACAATGATATGGTTAGATCCATATTTTTCTGAAATTAATCTTGCATATTTTTGGTCTGAACCATATCCTTCAAGAGTTACTGTAAAAGTATATTTAGGTTTTTGAAAACTTGCTATTATACTACTATCCAACCCACCAGATAATAAAAGACCATCAGCTTTCGCTTTTGCTATGATTTCTTTCAACAGAGAGGAAAGCTCGTTACAATATGAAATATAGTGATTTTTGTAATAATATTTCTTTTCCATTTTACAAATGATAACTTTAAACATATATGGTTAAATATAAATAAAAAAATTTACTTTTAAATATCATTTAATTTTATAGTTTTTTTCTTGTCAAAATAAAAAGATTTTCTATATTTAGAAAAAAATAACTATAATCATATCTCACTTCTGAAAATTTCTTATTGTCAGTGCTATTTTTTTGAAATACAATGACAATAATCAATGGAATAAAAAGTGACAATAAAAAATAGATCGTCCATAAGGTTTTTTAAATCCTTAATATAGCGTATGATCCTATGGAAGAAAAAAAAATAAAGGTAAATAACAGAGAATATAATATTACGCTTAATGATCAAACTCAATTAAATGCAATGAAACTAAAAAGATTATATCAACAAAGCTATAGTGACATGGATAGTTTTGATGAAATAAGTACTGAAATTTCCAACACCATTACTAATTTGCTAAAAAGATCTGTATATCCTGATGTTAGAGAAGAAGATATGGATGGTGCTATTCAGCAAATCCTTAAGATGTACGAGAAAAAAGGGAAAAAAGTAAATTAATTGTAATAATTATAAATAATTCGATTTCCTATACAAAATCTAGTTTAGAATATTTTAAAGGAAAAACGATTAAAAAATTTAAGTATATCTATTTTGTCTGTCTGTTGATTCCTTAACTACATTTTCTCCATCTTTTAAACAAAATTATATTGAAAAATGCTTATTGAAGATTCTTCTCTAGACACCAATAATATAAATAAGCTAAAATTAAAGATTCATTCGAATGGACCACGCCTTTAAAAAGTGTATTAATCCTTCATGTGGTTTAATATATGGCATACTAAATTCTAATTACCAATGTTCTTGCGGTTCATTTTTAGATATTCTTTATAAAGAAAAACCTCACAAACAATTAACTGAAAAATTTTATGAAAGAAGAAATCCTCATGGAAATATTTATAATGAAAGTGGCGTATGGAGATTTCGAGAATTATTAAATTTTTCCGAGATAGATACAGAGAATATTGATCAATGTTCTGAGATTTTAGTATCACTAGATGGAGCAGAAGGGAGGCTATCTAAACCATATAATATGTCTAAAGTTGCAGATTTTGTCAACCTTTCGCATGAAGACCTTTTTCTTCAACCTGAAGGCTATAACCCTAGTGGTTCATTCAAAGATAATGGAATGGCCGCAGCAGTAACTCATGCTAAAATGATGAAAATAAAAAATTTAATTTGTGCCTCTACTGGAAATACATCTGCCTCTGCCGCAATGTATGCTTCCAATGAGAATATGGAATGCGATGTTTTTATTCCAAAAGGAGAAATAGCTCCTGGTAAACTAGGACAGGCTTTTCAATTTGGTGCACAAGTGATTCAAGTAGAAGGAAATTTTGATGATGCCCTTCAATCTTCTTTAGAATACTCAAAATCTACAAATGGATATACTGTTAATTCTATTAACCCTTTTAGAATAGAGGGTCAAAAAACAATTATTTACAGAGCATTAGAACATTTAGAATGGAATCCTCCTGATTGGATCGTATATCCAGGAGGTGCCTTAGGAAATACATCAAGTTGTGGAAAAGCATTAATGGAACTCTATGAGTGGGGATGGATTAAAAAAATTCCCCGAATTGCTGTTGTAAATGCAGAAGGTGCAAATACACTATATGATCTCTTTAATGGTAATTTCGATAATACAAAATTAGAATGGAACGATGGTAAACCAGATCTTGATCTAATTCAAAGATACTATCAATACAAAAAAAAAAACAACATCCTTCCCAAAACAAGAGCTACTGCAATTCAAATAGGTAAACCTTCTAACATTAGTAAGGGATTAAGAGCTTTATGGTATACCAATGGAATAGTCATTCAGGTTAGTGATAATGAAATGATGGATGGTATGTCAATCGTAGGCTTAAATGGATTTGATTGTGAACTTGCGTCAGGAGCTGTTCCTGCAGGAATACGAAAACTTAGGGAAAGAGAGATTATTAAAAAAGATGATATTGTTGTCGGAATTTTAACTGGAAGACAAAAAGATCCCTCTATCTCAATGGAATATCATATGAATACCAAAAACAGGTTTTCTAAACCACCAAAAAATATTTATCAATAAATAAATTACTTATTTTAAATGTATAGTTATTTGAAAATAAAACTAACAATTTAAGTCAATAAATTGCATGCAAATTGTCTTCATATTTACATTTTATTTTATTATTGTAATTATTATGTACTAATATAAGGTCAATAAATATTACTTATAAAGTAAATAAAAAATAATATTTTTTTTCTTTAAAAGGATAATTATTGCTTTTATACATTTAAGTGATTTACGCCTGCTATGAACAATAATATAAAATAAGCAAAAATGAAATTCATTATCTTAAAAATATTAAGAAACAATAACTATTAAATCATAACACATAGTATTGTATATGATTACGTATTCTTTTATCGTAAAAAATTACTAAATATCATCGAGTTTGTTTAATATATTTAATTTAATTTTTTTCAGATATTAGGATTTTCTATTTTTTAAAACTGAAATCATAGCTTCTGCCTTCCTCTCTGTTTCCTCCCATTCACTAATAGGATTTGAATCCATTACTATTCCAGCACCTGACTGAATATATCCCTTTTTCCCATTTATGAATATAGATCTTATTGTTATAGCAAAATCACAAGAACCATTGAAAGAAAAATATCCAAGAGCTCCAGCATATGGTTCTCTTCTTTCTTTTTCCAATTCATTTATTATTTCCATAGCTCTAACCTTGGGTGCCCCAGAAACTGTTCCAGCAGGAAATAACGCCTTTAAAGCATCATATACATCGAATTTATCTGATAAATGACCTATAACATGTGAAACAATGTGTTGTACATGGCTAAACCGTTTAATAGCCATTAATGATTTAACATTTACGGTACCTAAATTAGAAACACGACCTACATCGTTCCTTGCAAGGTCTACTAACATAGTATGTTCAGCTAATTCCTTTTCATCCTTTAGCAGACTCTCTGCAAGCCTATTAGTTTCTTTCTCATCTTTACCAATTGGCCTGGTTCCAGCTATTGGAAATGTCTCAATTACTTTTCCAGTTACTCTAAGAAGCATTTCTGGACTCGATCCTATAATACACCTTTTGTTTATCTTAAAGAGATACATATATGGAGAAGGATTGAGGTCCCGCAAAGAAGAATAAACTTGAAGAAAATTACCACCTATATCAAATTTGAAATTCTTTGATAATACTACTTGGAAAATATCACCTTCATAAATATAATTTTTAGCCTTCTTGACCATTTTTACAAATTCTGCTTGTGTTAAGTTTCTGCGTGGAATAGAACAAGTAATTTGTTCGGGCTTTGGTAGTTTTATATTGCTATTGATAATATTATTAGTCTTAGTAAAAGGATCACTATCACTTTTTATTATTTTTTTTATCTCCTCCATTCTAGACCCTTTACCTATATAGAAGTAATATGGCTGATTTTCTTTATGATTATAAAGTATTCCATCTGTATAAATCCCAAACTCTATCAAAGGAAAGTTTAGTATTTTTTTCTTTGGCTTAGGTAATTTTTCCCAAAATCTAATTGCTTCATAACTAACGTAACCTACAGCTCCTCCTATATATCTATAATTATTATCAGCTTGAGTAATTTTTGGGATTATAGATCTAAGTTGAGAAAGCGGTTCAGTGACCTTAGATACTTTTACTATTTTTTTCTTTTTATTTAACACTATAAAATTTTTTGAATTACATTTTATTGTGAAACTGGGATCAAATCCAATGATAGAGGTTTCTGCCAATTCTTTAGGACCAGATAAAGATTCAAAAATAAAACAAGTATCAAAATATTCATAAATTTTTGAAAAAATATCAAATTGATTTTTATTAGAATTTAATTTTTCTAAATTAAAATTATCTATTTTCTTCAGTTGTGAAATTGACCTAGAAGTATTCATCTGAAAATTTTATCTCCTTTTTATTGTTTGAAGTTTTGAAATTATTTAAGTGTATATGATTAAAACAAGTATAAGAAAAAATAGTTACCTCGTATATTTCAAGTTAGTGTTGATTGTAAAGTTTATAGTAGAAACATAAAATAATTTTATTAAAATTTTTACTTTTAATGCAGTCATCTGAATATTGACACTACGAGACTTGAATAGTAAAAAAGATTCAGATATAAAGTTCAGACTTGTTAAAAATAATATAACCTAAAATTAAATCAAATTTTGATTGAAGAAATATGGTTAAAGATATTCATATACTTTTAAAAGTTTTTAATTCTAATTAAAAGTATGAACATTTTTATCTGAAAAATTTATACCATATCCTTATTTTACCATATTATTGTAAATTCTTTAAATAATTTTCATTTATAGAGAAAATTTCATTATTATCTTCTTTTTTTTATTTACAATATTTTCTTTGTATTATATTTATGGATTAAATTTCAAATGGAAATATTATCTCTTTTGATAAATGGTAAAATCTTTAAGCTGTATTTCTTAAAGATAAAGCTGAGAATAGAATTGTAAAGCATATAGAATGTACTTTGAAGATGACCTTTTGGTCATATAAATAATTGTGTAAGTCTCTACGTCATATCGGTAAAATAACATACCCGTAAGACTATACAATATACTTTTAAATAAGTATTAAATATAGATAGAAATGAAAATCCTTTACTTTACAGAATTCAACTCAGACTATTTTACTCTTAAAAGGTCAAACTTAGAAATTCATAATAAATATAATATCCATGTTATTGGTGAACTTAATTATTGCTGTGAAGCTTTAGAAAAAAATTTTTGGTTGGAATTGATTGAACCTGAAAACAACGACGAGAACAAATTAAAAGAGCCAAAAATTGTATTGGGTTTTGCAAATTATAGTGGAGGGTACACAGTTATAGGAGGTAATGATGGAATAAAATTCTGCCCTTTTTGCGGCGAAAAAATTCAGTTAGAAAAAATAGGTTATAATAGCAATTAAAAAGCATTTTAAAAGTAATAATAAAATGAAACAAGTTTATTTGGTAACTGTTCAGATCGAAGGAATGGTTAGCCAGTTAAAGAATATAGTATTTGAGGATGAATCATCCTGTGATAAATTTATTGACAAATTAAAATCACAATCTCCAAACAAGAATCGCTATTTATGTTATAAATGGAAAATACCATTAATAACAAATGAAGATTATAATAGCCTAAATGAAAATGAAATATTTGAAAATTCAAGAGAATTAAAATAACCTATATATATAGTATCTGTAACTTTGATTATTTAAAAGATTCTCTTTTTTATATTAATTAAATGAAATTCTACTTCTATAATGAATAATAAATATATAAAAATACTATTGATAATTTATATAAGTATACCTAATTCCTTTGTATTTAAAATATTTGTTTATTTTATTTCTTTAAAAGGTAATAAAAAATAATAAATAATGATTAAAAAAAAGCTAAATAAATAAATAAAAGTTTTTCCTTCTTTTATATAAAAATAAATAAAGTATTCAATTATTGATGAGGATTAGAAGTAATTATAGATTATAACATTCAAAAGTTAAGCAAAGACAAATAAATTTTTAAATCAAAATTGTGAATTTTTAGAAACAATATAATTACAAAGTGATTTGCTAAAGCTATAAAATAGAATTACTTTCGACTTTTAAATATATAAGTAATAAAATTAAAATTTTCTAAAAAACCTTAAACAAGCTCTGCTTTTGCGAATCTATTACCGATGCTTGTGATTTTGATTTTTACATCATTTCCAACTTTGCCATCTTTTACAAATATAACAAATCCCTGAACCCGTGCAACTCCATCGCCTTTATAACTTTTTTCAGTAATTTGAACCGTATATTCCTTACCTAATTCTACCGGTTTATTAGCAAAATTGTGCTGTACATTATCTTCTTTATATTGTTCATTACTAGCATTACTCATATTCTTAGTCAAACACAAGATAATATGAATCAATGGATTTGAATAAGACCTCACTCTGTTACATTTATTATATTTTTTACAGAATAAATTAAAAAATATGTAAATTATTTAAAAATTAATAGAAATATTTTAATTTTATATCACATAATGAGACTATGTGCCTTTCGAATTAACTATCTCCTATGATTACATTTTTTTGTTAATATTCCCTCGTGAACTTTATCTTTCTGATCATAAAAAATAGGCAATATTTCCACTATACATTAAAATTATTTATCCTAGTAAGCAGTATTTATTAAATTAAAAATAATAATATAGTCATTTAACTAAATTGCAATGTTTTATTTCTTTATGCATTGACTGTTTACAATAATTTTGCATTTACTACTATGTCTCCAACTGCCATTCATAAAGATTTCTAGATGTTTATTGTTATTACTATCTATAATCACTCGCTCATCGCCATTTTTTGCAGTATTTGATTTTCTAATTGTTTCTATTGCTTTTCTCATATTTTATAGCTGTTTATTTCCAATAAGAATGTTAGGCTGTTCATTTTCTATAACCATTAGAAATTTATTTTTATAGTTTTTCTAATAATTCATTTATAATTTGTATATATTGATAAATCATATAAAGATATTCTTAATAATATAGGTATAATCAAAAAACTTTTTCAAATTCATTTAGTTTTAATAGAAATATATTAGTTAATATTATCTAGTGTTAAATGATGATGTTCTAATTTGGAAGAGGATTCAGATCCATTTGTTAAATGTTTAAGGTGTAATCACCAAAAAATTGACCATGAGAAAAATGTTAAAATAGATAAAATGAGATGTTTAATTGAAAATTGTAATTGTAAAAAATTTAAACCTGATAGAAAATACTATAGATCAAGTAAAAAATGAACTTCTAACTGACCTCTATTAATTTTCAAGTACTTAAAGATTGAGACACAATAATAAAAAATTAGTAAAATGTCTACACTTTGAGTTTAAATCTTCTTTAAGCAAACCAATAAAGTAAATTGTTCCTTATAAAAACTTAAAGTAATAAGATATCCAAACCATCAAAATAACTATTTTAGTATTAAAGATTTTTTGGTATGTATCTATCTACACTTTCAATAAACCAATCAAATTTATGCCCAGCTATTCCTTTAAGTATCTGAATTTATAAAAATCCTATATTATATTATAGTAAATATAATAATGATGGATAAAGATTTTAAAAAAATCAATTTACAACTGGAAACTCACTTTATTGGTAAAAAAATTTATCATTATAAAAGAATAAGATCAACTCAACAATTAGCAATTTCCTTTGCTGAAACCGATATTATCAATGAAAATGGAACTGTTATTTTAGCAGATGAACAATATGATGGAAAAGGCAGAGGAAATAAAAAATGGATTTCACCTAAAGGAGGTTTATGGATATCATTAATTATTAAACCTAAAATTGAACTTGATAAAATTAATATTTTGTCTTTAATCGCAGCAATCTCTGTTTGTGAAGCTATAAATGAAACATACAATTTAGAAACCCAGATAAAATGGCCTAATGATATTGTAATAAATAATAAAAAAATTGCAGGAATATTAATTGATTCTAGTATTGGAGATAGCAATATAGAGTATGTTGTGATTGGTATCGGAATTAACATAGTTGTAGATATTATCAAAATCAATTTTTCTTTAGCCTCGATTGATCTATTATCACAAAAAGTAACATCGATACAAAATGAAATAAAAGAAAAAGGTATTAACCAAATCTTACTTTTAAAACAGCTATTAAAAAGGATTGAATATTATTTGTTTTTAGCTGAAAATGAAAAAGATAATACAAAAATAATTGAAATTTACAAAAAGGTTAGTAACACCCTTGGAAAGAGAGTATATGTCTATGGAAAAGATATAAAAGGTTATTGTGCAATTGCAAAGGATATCGATACCGATGGAGGACTTATCTTAAAAAGAGAAAATAAATTAATAGAAAAAATATATTTTGGAGAAATCTCAATTAGAGAAAAAGAAAAGTGAAACAAAATTATAATTCAGGTCATGACTTTGATAACTTTTGAGAATTCTAATATATTCGAAATTATTAATAATAATCCTAAATATTAAAATATATAAAATAAATACGCTACGAACTTATTATTGTAAAGAAATTTTCTTTACTTTTTAAAAGAGAATTATCATTTGACTTTAAAAATAATAACTATTGTTTAACATTACAGATAATAGCAATATCATTAACATTTGTTCCTGTTCTGCCTGTAATTATTTGAGACCTAATTTTTTTTAGTAACGTTCCACTATCATGAGAATTCAAATATGAATTGATATCTATTTTCTTTCTATCAATAGTATTTAGTGTTAAAGGAGATACTAAACCTCCTGCAGCATTAGAATTGCCATCTATTCCATCTGTTCCACAGCAAATAATAGTGAAATCCTCTAACCTTTTGCAACTTTGTAGATAGTTAATCGAAGAAACTATTGACTCTTGATTTCTTCCCCCTGTTCCTATTTCTCGGTTTTTATAATTATCATTTAAATTAAGATTAACCACAGTTTCTCCTCCTAAAACATATGCAAAAGATTCATTACTAAAATTGATATTATTTAAAGACCTTAGATGAGGTGAAATTAATAAATCTGCTAATTCTTTTCCAAAAACTTTAGCTTCCGAATTGAAGTTGGACCCCAAATATTTTGTTTTTATTCCAAATTTAAGTAATTCATTCATGGCTCTTTTGCAAGCAATTTCATTATTTCCTATTATAATATTACTTACTCTTTTGTAAATTTTATCTTCTACTCTGGGTGTTTCTTCAAGAATACCCCTTTTGCCATCTTGTAATACCTTTTTAATATTTAAAATATCTAGGGCATTTTTATCATCAATGTTCCATATATTATATTTTTTGAGTATCTCTATTGCGTTTGTAAATGTAGAATTATCTCCTACAGTAGGTCCTGATCCTATAACAGTTAAATCATCACCAATAACATCAGATAAAATGAGAGTTATTACGTGTCCTTTTTGATCAAGATATTTTGGAAGCTGTCCTCCTTTAATTTTCGAAAGATGTTTTCTCACTGTATTAATTTCATGTATAGAGGCGCCTGATTTTAATAACAGTTTTGTGATTGCTTGTTTAGATTTGAGTTGCACATTATCTAAAGGTTGACACATTAATGATGAGGCTCCCCCTGATATGAGAACAAATACTAAAGATTTAGTCTGAATTTTTTTTAATAAATCTATCATAGTTTTTGTTCCATTGATACTGTTTTGATCAGGAATTGGATGCCCTGCTTCTATTACAATTAATTTATCTGGTATTACCTTTTCATTATAAGGAATAGTTATTGCTCCTGATGAAAACTCCAAATTCAAGGTTTCCATTAAAGATTTAGCCATTCTTGCTGTTGCCTTTCCCGCTCCAAATATATGGAAAGTTTCATATTCCTGTAAATTAAAAAAATATTTAACATCATTTACATCTTTTACAACAATTTCATTATTATTTTTGATATCGATAGCTTTTTTTATCAAAATAGATGGATCAACAACATTAATTGCCTCCTTCAATGCAGATAAAGAAATATTAAAAGAATTAAATTGACTATGATATTTATATAAAGCTTCTTCATTTCGTATGATTTGCATTTTAATTTAGTTGGAATAATAGCTATATTATTATTTTAAATTTTTATAAAATATGTAATGATTCTCTTAATTCGTAAAAAAAATTATTCTATTATAGTGAATAAAAATTATATATAGTAACTCTATGTACTTAAAGTTTTTATAATGAATTTCTTAGCAATAATATTAGTTTTTAGATAGAGAATGTTATTAACTATTTACCTTAAGTCAGCAAAATCATCTATATATTCAAAACCATCTTGAGGAATAGGTTTTCTACCCATAAACCCTTCATCCTTTCCATGCCAAAATTTCACTTTATTTTCTCCAAATTTCCAGCATAACCATATTTCTTTATCATATCTAATAGATGGAAAATCGAGCAAACCTTCATCTACGCTTTTTACCATTACGCCCATGTCTTCTAATTCTTGAATCATTTTATATAAAGAAGTAACAATATGATTAAGCTCTTGTTTTTTCTTTATGAATTTCTCAAAAGAACAGTTAGAGTCTGAAAGATTCTGCAGCTCTTCTTGAATATCCATTACATTATTCTTACAGCATAATATTTCATCAAATTTTTTTTTTACTTTAGGTAGAATAGTATTTGCTTTATCTACTGTGAAGAGTGTAAACATGATTCATGTGTGAGATCGGTCCAAGATAATTTATATATTTTCACTAATTATAAAAAAAGTTACAAGGTAAAAGAATATTCCTAATGTATAATATATCCACTAAAACATTTTTATCTTATTACTTAGTGATATATTTTTTTATTATTGAATTGATTTATAAGTGAGTTCAGAATTTTAGTTACATAATTTCTATATTCTAAATCAAAAAATACTAAAAAAAATAAACAAATAATAGAAAATTCATTGATAATCTAATGATTGGTAGTTCTAGTTTGGCTCAGAATTATAAGGATTAAATTTCTATTTGCTTCTATTATAGCTATTACTAATAGTTTATTATATTCATACTTTGCCTATAATCAGTTCAATATTATTGATGCCCTCTTAACTTATACAGGTGTAATCTTTTTACATGCCAGTGTCGATATTTTTAATGATTATTGGGATTATAAAAGAGGAATTGATACAACTACTAAAAGAACCGCCTTTAGTGGTGGAACAGGTATCTTGCCAGAAAAAAAATTAAAACCAAATACGGTATACAGAGCTGGACTATTGTGTATGTTTATCGGATTGTTTATCGGAATATATTTTGTTTTTCTTAGTGGATTTACAATTGCAATTATTTTAGCCATTGCAGTCGTATCTATTTATTTTTATTCTACGACTATTGTAAATATTGGTTTAGGAGAGACGCTCGTTGCAATAAAAGGTGCAATGATTGTTATTGGCACTTCATACGTACAATCAGGTGTTATAGATTATTCAATTGTTTTTCTAGGAATAATCATTGGATTATTATCTTCGGTTGTTTTATTTATTGCCTCCTTCCCCGATTTCACTGCAGACAAAGCAAAAGGGAGAAGAACATTAGTTATACTATTGGGTAAAGATAAAGGATCAAAGATTTATCCATTTATTATCAGTTCAATTTATTATTTATTGATTATAGGTATATTATTAGGATATTTACCAATATATTCATTTATTACTTTGATTTCAATACCTTTTGCTATTCGATCATCAAAAATATTACTAAAAAATTATGAAAAAATAGAAGATTTGGTTAAAGCAATTTCCAATACAATTACTTTTTCAAGGACATTTGGGTTAAGTTTAATAATAAGTTACACAATTGCTATAATTATTAAATAATTTATAATGAAAATATAATAGTAACATATTAAAATTATTTTTACTTTTTCAATAAAAAATAAGATATTTTTGATTAACCATATATTAATTTATTGTTTTATTGCATTCAATGAAAAGTCAGTTGGATTGAGAGAAATTCCACATTTATTACATCTTCCACTAAACGGACGAATACTATCTCTTATAGATTTCAGATTTATCATTCTATTAATAATAGTTCCACAATTTCCACATACAACTTCTAGACAAGGATAAGACATTATTAATATCAAATCATATGTATAATAATATAGTTATTGTAAAAGATTATTAACAATTTTGATAAAATTAATATTTTAACATTGATTTGAAATTTTTTACCAAAAAAAAATACAAAAAGAAAATATAATCAATACAAAAAAAAAGATAATGATTTCTATATAAATTAGCTAATACTATTGATAAAAATATTAAATCATTAGTATATCTTTTAGTATATCTCTACTTTTGATATTTCCCACTTTTATAATCATTGGAAAAAATAAGATCTTATATTTTAATAAAATTTAATATTTAAATAATACGTATATCTAAAAGTAGATTAATTTAAAAAAAGATATATATTTGTTAATGTAGGTAACTTTGCTCCTAATAATTTAGAACTATTACTCTAAATTCATTATTGTTTCCAAAGAAAAATAAAATAATAAAGAAAGCAATTGGAGGGTATTATATAAAGATATTTTATTACTTTTAAATATTTCTATTTGATAATAAAGACTAACATTAAATGAGAATATATTACTTTCTATATAAAAATAAACAAATAAATAATTATAAAAAATAATTGAGTTATACTATGCCTATTGATCCAGTTTGTGGAATAGAAATGGATGAAGAATTAGCAGTTCCTTTAAAGCATGATAATAAGGTATATTATTTTTGTTGTGAGGGATGTAAAGGAATTTTCAAAAGAAAGCCCAATAAATATAACAAAAAGTGATTTTGGAAGTAATTTAAATTATTAAATAATAATATGTATTTTATTACCCACTATTGATAAATTTTTAATGAAATCTGCAAAAATAATATCCAAAGGTGTGATTGAGATAATAGAATCCCCTGACAATCAACCTGAACTTCATTCAGATGGTGAAATTTTAGTTAAAATGAAAGCCTGTGGTATTTGTGGTTCTGATTTAGAAAAAGTTTATGGTAAATATGGAATGACTTCGGCAAGACTTGGTCATGAACCAGCAGGCGAAGTATTAGAAGTTGGAAAAAAGGTTAGAGGATTTAGTATTGGAGATCGTGTATTTGTCCATCATCATGTTAGTTGTAACACCTGTCATTATTGTCAACATGGAAATAATACAATGTGTGACTATTATCAAAAAAGCAATATTGATCCTTGTGGATTAGCCGATAAATTTATCGTTCCATCGTGGAATGTTTCACATGGAGGTGTATTAAAATTACCAGATAATTTAACTTTTGAGCAAGCATCTTTAATAGAACCTTTAGCATGTTGTATAAGAGCACTTAATAAAATTCAATTTCAAAAAGGGGATGATTTTATTATTTTTGGAGCAGGACCTGCAGGTCTGATGTTAATAAATTTAATCAGGATAAATGGAGGAGGAAAAATTTTTATTCTAGACATAAATGATTTTAGATTAAAATTTTGTAAAAAATTTAATTCAGACGTGAAAATTATTAATCCACGAATT
The DNA here is from genome assembly GCA_035706205.1 of Nitrososphaeraceae archaeon. GTDB lineage: Archaea > Thermoproteota > Nitrososphaeria > Nitrososphaerales > Nitrososphaeraceae > TH1177. The sequence goes on from DASSVK010000027.1 coordinate 36,304, forward strand.
GAGGACTTTTCTCAAATTATTAAAGATAATACGAATAATAGAGGTGTAGACATATCAATAGTAGCGACAAGCAACTTGATAGCATTATCTAATGCATTTGAAAGTACTAGAAAAGGAGGCAAAATTGTTTTGTTTGGAGTACCACCAAAAGATTCACAATTTCCTTTAGACATCAGTAAATTATATTCCAATGAATTTTCTATTGTCCCTAGCTATGCAGCATCTGAGGTAGAAACCAATCAAGCATTAAAAATACTTTCTAAAAAAAGGATTAATTTAGATTCTCTTATCACACATAAATTTAAGCTTGAGTCTTCTTCTGAAGCATTCTTCTGTGCATATGAAGCTAAAGATTGTATGAAAGTTATTATTACTTCATTAGATCAATAACAAAAAAAACATAAATAGTTTAAGAATTTATTCAATTTCTGGTAAATAATTTATGGATTGGGGAATGAAAAATAGATACTCTAGAATAATAAAACCAGATGATGGAAGATGTGTAATGCTTGCTGTAGATCATGGTTATTTTCTAGGACCTACTGAAAAACTAGAAGTTCCTCAAAGAACAATAAAACCACTACTGCCATTTGCAGATTCACTTATGCTAACTAGAGGAGTTTTACGTACATCCGTAAATCCTAGTACTAATGTGCCAATAGTTCTAAGAGTATCAGGAGCAACTAGTATAGTTGGAGAAGATTTGTCAAAAGAAACAATTACCACGTCAATTGAAGATGCAATTAAGTTGAATGCTTCTTGTCTGGCATTATCTATTTTTGTTGGCTCCAAATATGAGCATCAAACGTTAGCTAATCTGGCAACCTTGGTTGATCACGGTGAAAAATATGGTATTCCGATTCTTGCGGTAACGGCCGTAGGAAAGGAATTGGTTAGAGATTCACGATATTTGAGTTTAGCATGTAGAATTGCGGGAGAACTTGGAGCTCATCTTGTAAAGACATATTATTGTGAAAATTTTGAAAAGGTAGTTGAAGGATGCCCTGTGCCCGTAATTATTGCAGGTGGAAAAAAACTTGGAAAAGATATTGACGTATTAGAACTAACTTTTAATGCAATAAGAGAGGGTGCAGCAGGAGTAGACATGGGAAGAAATATTTGGCAATCAGAATATCCTGTAGCAATGATAAAAGCAGTTAGATCTATAGTTCATGAAAATTTTTCCATTAAAGAAGCCTATGACTTATTTGTTAAAGAGAAAAATAATGAACATAAAAGTACAACAATTGCTAGATAAAAAGCTATCAACAATGTTATGATTTAATTTAAATCTTTTGATTGATATTAAAATTGGTTTTTCTTGTATTTAATATTTTGAAAAAAGGTCTTGATTAAAATTTTACAAATAAGTTATACAAATATCAAAAGATAAACTTAATTTTAATATGAAAACTCACATATTTAATGATATCTTTATTATTTTGACAGGGATTGTGAGTAGCAAATGAAAATTAATTCATTTTTTTTGTACCAGTATTTTCTATTTTTATGATTGGATAGATAAAAAAAGATTGTATTGGTGAATAGCAAAAACTTTAGTTTTATTTCTTTATGAATATCTATATAAATGAAATGTTTTTTATATGATATAGTTGGGATCTAAAGTTATATTGTTCAAAAAGAGTCTAAATATTTTAGTAGTACTTTAGATTAAGTTTTATCCAACTTATATTATAAGAAAATGAGGAAGAAACTATATGGTTGAAATGATTGGAGCAAAGGCATTAATTGCTTCTTTAGAAAAAGAGGGTGTAGATATTGTTTTTGGAATACCAGGAGGCGCTAATTTGCCTATATATGACGAATTAGTAGATGCTGATTTTAGGCATGTCTTGGTTAGACATGAACAGGCAGCAGCACATATGGCTGATGGTTATGCACGAATAAAAAGGAAGTCAGGTGTATGTCTAGCAACTTCTGGTCCAGGAGCAACTAATCTTATAACAGGTATAGCTACGGCACATGCTGATTCAATACCAATGATAGCAATTACCGGACAAGTACCTGTAGCAATGATTGGAAAAGATGCTTTTCAGGAGACGGATATAATTGGTATATCTAATCCATGTACAAAATATGCATTTCAACCTAGAAAAGCAGTTGAGATCCCAGAAGTAATAAAAAAGGCATTTTATATTGCTGAGAGTGGTAGACCTGGCCCAGTTTTGGTCGATATTCCAAAAGACGTTCAACAAGAAAAGGCAGAAATAAAATTTCCAGACTTGATTAAGGTAAGAGGTTATAAACCTGCTTTTGACCCTGATTTATCGCAAATTGAAAAAGCTATTGATCTAATAATGAAAGCAGAAAAACCAATTTTAATGGCTGGTGGAGGAGTAATTCTATCTGGTGCTTTTCATGAATTACAAGCACTGGCAGAAATATTAATGTGTCCAGTAGTAACAACTTTTAAAGGGAAAGGAGCATTTCCTGAAAATCATCCATTAGCTATGGGTCCAATTGGAATGCATGGACATGCAGAAGCAAATAAAATAATAATAGAAGCAGATTGTATTATTGCAATTGGTGCTAGATTTTCTGACAGATCAGTTGGAAGATTTGATGAATTTGGTAAAGGAATGAGTATTATCCATTTAGATGTGGATCCAGCAGAAATTGGGAAGAACAAATCAGTGGACGTAGCTGTAGTTGGCGATGTAAAATCTTCATTAAGAACAATTATAAAAATGCTTACTACAAAAGGTCTTAGAAGAGATCCTGATAATTCATGGCTCAAACGAAGAAAAGAACTCATTGAATACTATACAAGTACGATAAAAGATTATTCTAGAGAAATTACTGCAAAAAAGACACTTAAAAAACTTCGAGAATTATTACCTTCTGAATCAATAGTAACAACAGAAGTAGGTCAATGTCAAATGTGGGCTTCTTTACATTTTGATGTGATATCGCCCGGAACTTTTTTTAGTTCAACAGGATTGGGAACAATGGGATTTGGTTTTCCCGCTTCAATAGGGGCTAAAGCAGCAAAGCCTGAAGTTCCAGTAGTTGATATAGCAGGAGACGGTTCATTTAATATGACAGAAAATTCTCTTGCAGTTTGTGTATTAGAAAAACTTCCGGTTATTGTATTTTTACTTAACAATTATATGCTAGGAATGGTTGCTCAATGGCAAAGAACATTTTACAACAGAAGATATATGGGAGTTCAACAAAATAGATGTCCTGATTATGTCAAATTAGCTGAATCTTATGGTGCACAGGGTATAAGAGTTCAGTCTATGAATGAATTAGATAAAGCAATTAGAATTGCAATAAATTCAGATATAGCCACGGTCATAGATATTCCTATAGATCCTGAAGAAGATGTTTATCCTTTTGTAGCACCTGGCTCTGGTTTGAAGGATATGATTGTAGGAGGCTAAAAATAAAAATGTCATCATCATATTTGTCAGATTCTGAGGTTATAGAAGGAAAAACATTACCATATAGAATATTATCTGTTATTGTAGATAATAAACCTGGTGTACTCTTTAGAGTCACTAATTTATTTAGAGCTAGAAATTTTAATATTGAAAGTATCACAGTTGGCACAACAGAACAAAAAGATATTTCAAGAATGACTATTGCAATTCAAAGTGACTATAAGACGCTAGATCAATTGGTAAAACAACTTAGAAAATTAATTGATATTATTGATGTCAGAGTATTAGATACTGAAAATACAGTATTCAGAGAGCTTGCATTAATAAAAATGAAGGCATCAGATCCAACATCTAGGATGGAAATTACACATTTTTCAACTATATTTAGAGCAAAAATTCTAGATGTCAGTAAAGACTCCATGATGGTAGAGATAACAGGTACTCCTGACAAGATTGATGCTTTTAAGAATATTGTAATACCATATGGAATTATTCAAATTGCAAGAACAGGAATTTCCGCTTTACCAAGAGGAGTATAAAGATGGATAAATATTCTAAAATAAATACTAATACTATGGATAACCAAAGATCTGTTAATAAAATAAGAATTTTTGATACAACATTAAGAGATGGGGAACAGACACCTGGAGTTTCAATAGATGCTGAACACAAAGTAAACATTGCTATTAAACTAGATGAGCTTGGAGTTGATGCAATTGAAGCTGGTTTTCCCATTGTATCAGAAGGAGAAAAAAAAGCTATAAAGACAATTGCTAAACAAGGATTAAAAGCTGAAATTTGTGGATTAGCACGTTCAGTCCAAACAGATATTGATGCTGCATTAGCTTGTGATTTAAAATATATTCATACTTTTATTGCTACATCTGAAATTCACATGAAATATAAATTAAATATGAACCAGGACCAAGTTTTGGATCGAGCTATATGGGCAGTAGATTATGCAAAAAAGCATGGTGTCCAAGTAGAATTCTCTGCAGAAGATGCTACTCGTTCGGATAGAAATTTTTTATTTAAGGTTTTTAAAGCAGTTCAAGAAGCAGGAGCTGATAGGATTGATATCCCGGACACAGTAGGTTATGCTACACCTTATTATATATCTAATTTAGTAAAAGAAGTTTCAGAAAATATATCCTTACCAATAAGTATGCATTGTCATGATGATTTTGGTCAAGCAGTTGCAAATTCTATCGCCGGAATAAATTCAGGAGCATCATGTGCTCATGTAACCATAAACGGAATAGGTGAAAGAGCAGGAAATGCATCACTTGAAGAATTTGTTATGTCATTACATTGTCTATATAATAAAAAAACAAATATACAAACACAACTACTATTTGAGACATCTAAATTTGTTTCTAATACAATGGGAATAATTGTTCAACCTAACAAAGCAATTATAGGTGAAAATGCATTTGGTCATGAATCTGGAATTCATACTCATGGAATCATTAATAATCCTTTAACTTATGAACCCATTAGTCCTGAACTTGTTGGGCGAAAAAGATGGTTACAAGCAGGGAAACATGCAGGAGCTCATGGAATTAAAGCAATGTTAAATGATTTTGGTATAAATCCTAATGACAAACAATTGCATCAAATAGTTGAACAACAGAAAATTATTGCAGATAGAGGAAAATCAATTACTACTGGAGAATTGTTATCTATATCAGGTCAAATTATGGGTAATAAAAAATTTGATGAGAAATTTAAATTACATGATTTTCATATTGTAACAGGATTAAATATTATTCCAACCGCTGTAATTCAAGTGAGTAGTGAAGGTAAAGAATATATTAAATCAGAAATAGGTGTTGGACCTGTCGATGCTGCTCTTAAAGCAATTCAGAAAATAGCTGTGGAAGTTGCTAATATAAAAGTAAGAGAATATAGACTTGAATCAATTACAGGAGGATCTGATGCTCTAGCAGAGGTTTCGGTCAAGGTTGAAGATAATCTGGGAAATGTTGTTTCTTCAAGGAAATCTGGAGCTGATGTAGTAGTAGCTTCTGTTCAGGCCATGATGGATGCAATCAACAAGGTAATGTTAAGAAAAGTTTTAGGGTCATAAATTATTAATTATTAATTTAATTTAATTTTAAGTAAGTTACTTATTGGAAACGTATTAAGAATCTCAGATTCTTTAGCAAAAATGAGAAGGAATAGATGCCTCAACAATATACAATTTATCCAAGTATTATCTGAAATATCTAAATAACTTTTCTCAAATACTTCTACTTCTGTTGAGGAAATGATAAAGAAATTTTTTATCCATTGTAAATCTAATTTAATAATTAAGTTGATTGATTTCATTTATTTGATCTAATAATTGCTCTTTAAGCAAACTATCAATAATTAAGACTTTTAGTATGATCTATTATTGGAATATATCCGAACCTAATTGCTTTTAAGGTATCATTGTCAATTCTATATAAACTAGTATCATTGGAAGCTTTTGACTGGGAGTGAAGATTCCATTTTTATGAATCATAATTAACAAATGAATTGAATAGAGCAATATCTTGTTCAAACAGATCTTCAATATTTTATAATTCATCTTTATATTCTCTTATTTCTGGAGAAATAAAATTACAACTTAATTTATACTATATTATATCTTCCCTGTTCC
>DASSVK010000028.1:0-2599 GCA_035706205.1 Nitrososphaeraceae archaeon
AGTCAACTTGATAGTGAATATAAAAAATCTAAAGATGAGCCCAAATTTTTCTGTGGAGGATCAAGTTACCACAACAATATATCAAATGATGGTAATGTAAGAATGAAAAAAGAACAATTTCATATTAATTATGAATGGGAAAGATATAATGAAGCTTCAACTGTAGGAATCGGAAACCTTTATGATAAAATAGTTGGTTTCAAAGGTATAATATACAACTTAAATGATACTGCAGTAAAACTAGAAAGTTGGGTAGATGTAGAAAATGGTGGCAAAGGACCTTATAAAAAAGTACATGAATTGATAGATAATGGAGATTGGGGAGATGCTATGACAGTATGTGGTGCTGAGACAGATACACAAGCAATTACATGGGGTTCTCCAGTTGTTATACTCAAAGCAAATGATTTTAAATTTGATATATATGATGTGGAAATAAGAGAAATAATTCCTCCTTCATATTCATCTAAATAAATAAATAAAATCTTTTTCTTATTCTATTATTATTTTATTACCGACAATAAGGTGATGCTAAAAAGCCATACTTTGCACAATATTCTGCTGTTGTTTGGGAAGATGCACCTGTTAAGGCATCATAGACTACAATAAAAAATAAAATACCAATAAAGAATATACTGAAACCACCAAATATCCATTTTAATACTTTTTTAATTGTAGTTTTTTTAGCCATAGCCGATAACATCATTAACTGTAATAGTATCTTGTTTCATATATCTATTATAGTACATTTTTCGGATTGAGAATTGCAATAACTGCTTATAAAAAAATGAGTTACCAATACATTTCATACAATAAGAGTAATATATTTTTAATTAATACTATCACAACCATTTAAAAATTTTCAAGTCAAATCTTCAAAGTTTATCAAACTCATTATAATTATTAGTCTTTGAAATTGTAAATTGATCTATTATTATATTACCTTGATAATTTACATAATGATAACGAGGTAATTCACTTTCATTTGCATAAAAAGTTCCTTTTAAAGTATTACCAATTATATCGATATTTAGAAATCCATAATGTTTATCATCCTGTTTTGCAACAAAAGATGCTTGTTCTTTTATCTCATAAAGAGATCTTCCTGCAGTTCCTATTATTAAGTAAATGATTCCTCCATCATCATTATTATAATGATTATTTTGAATGCTATCTTCTACTATTATAGGATTATTAGAACTATCGCCATCACCTTCGCTATTATATTTTAGTGGAAATGTCCTCTGATAGTTGTGATTGTCACTAGTAAAAACAACATCAACACCATATTTATCAAAAAGAGGATGATAAATATCTCTGATTGTAGAATTACCAGGATGTTGTGCAGGTGAGGTATAAATGGGTATAGATTCTACAACAAATGTCCAATCTATTTTTGGATTGGTAGAAGCAGTTTTTAATTCATTTTCAATGAATTGATATTGAGATGAACCAGGCTTATAATCAATAAAGGGATCTATGACACTAACGTGTACATTATTCATATCAAAAGAATGATATGTTTTTTCTAGATTCAAAGGTTTCAGATATTGATCAATTATACCTATTGCCCCACCACTAGTATCAATATATTCATGATCTCCCATGGCTATCTTCATCTTTGAAACGAAGGGTTCTATTATTTCGAACCAACAATCTGAAGATTCATCATAACTTAGATCTCCTGCTGCAATTACAAGTTCAGGATCCTTTTCTTGGATGTTTTCTGCTGTTTTTGTAGCATTCTCATCACAACCCCAATCTGCTGCAACTGCAATATTGAAAGAATTTTTATTTGTTGTTGTTAAAGCATTTTGATCAGAAGTATTATTTTCTTGTAATTGTTTAGGAACTTTTGATTCTTCTCCATAATCTCTAGGATCATAATAATCTTCAGGAGCTATACCAAAAAACTCGTCATCTGCTGATAACACACTATTAAAATTGAATACAGTAAAGGTAAATAAAAAAAGAAATAAAGTAAAAATAATATATTGATTGCACATAACTATCACTATATTAAATAAAGTAATAGTTGGTTTTTATATAAGAATTGTAGAAGTTTTTTCACTAAAATCATCTAAATTATTTACAGCTTTAATTATTGAAATATAATAGTCACTCATTATAATTTAACTGAGAAAACTATTGATTATATATATATATATTTACATTAACTTATAATATGTAAAATAAATTTATTATCTATTTCATTATCTTTATCTAATATTTTTTAGTAAAAAGAAGGTCATAGTAATGAAAAAATAACTTAAAGAAATATAAATAAATATTTCAATTGTATGAACTTAAAGACAGTAAAATATTGATATAAATTATTTCTAAATAGAATTTCATTTTTTATTTTATTTAGATAAATATTATTATTTTTGAATATTATTCATGGATAATAATAAAATTAAAGTGATAATTTTTTTACCTGTATTTTTTATCTTTATGTTATGGTCCTCTATACTCTACAACTGAATAAAATGCATTCTTTCCAGAATCATCAAAATTCAAAGTTGGAGTAGTGATACGCATTATCTTTGTTTTTGCTGCTTCCGCAAGCTTCCAGATAAATCCTTTTGGTAGTTGTATC
>DASSVK010000029.1:0-29345 GCA_035706205.1 Nitrososphaeraceae archaeon
AGGTATGACAAAAGTATAATGTAGTAGTAATAGAAAGATTTTGAACTTTCTTGATATTTTTTTGTTCAATTGAATTGATTGATGATGTTAAATATCATTAATACTATTTTATATGATAATTATTGTTAACAAAATTATTTGTCGTAAATGTCATTTTGCCAATGATGATTAGTAGTAGAATTCATTCATCATTGACTTTAGAAAACTTTTGTCTCTTTTTTACAATACAAGATACAAGATTTACTCTTTTATAATAAATGGGCAATAGCAGAGTATACTCATAAGTTGTCAGTCTCACCTTGTATCTAAATTGAATTAACTTTATTCTTTAAGTTTTAAATAATATACTTTACAAAATTTCATTACCTACTATCTCGGTCAAGATTCGAACACAAATTGCCATAACTTTCTATTGTTATGATGTAAATTCCTTAGATGTTATGGCTTCTTTTATTAATAATTTGATCTATAATTCTTAAATAATTTTATGATTATCTATTATTATCAAAAAGAGTTCGCACATAAGAGGGCTAATATGTACTCAGTAGTCATGGCCAAATCGTTATATATGATCAATTATATAACTGGAACTCGGATAGAATTGATCAATTAGGCTATGACTATTTAAATAATTTATCTTTTTCAATTTTTATATATCAAGTATTTCTAAATAATTTCCATTCTTTTTCTTCTAAAACTGCAGCAGTAAATGTAGTATCTCAGTATTTCTCTGCATCCTGATTGACAATTCCTCCTTATTTTTTCTTTTTTTCAATAGTTTATCAATCTATTACTCTAGCGATATCCTCAATAGGCAGTTATATTATATCTTCAGGCAAAAAATAAAGAAATGATTATTGATTTACTATGGGTGGTATCCTTTACCTTTGCTAAATAAATCTTCTTCAGCCTTTGTTTATACACTAAAGCAAGATTATAGAGTATAGTTAGATAATTAGTATGTGATTCCATAATTTTATCATAATTTTCTAATTCTTTACATTCTAAATTGTATTGAATATTATTATTATCATTCCACCATCTGTAAAGAACGCTTATATTTTTATTTCACATACTATTGTTAAAGATTACCGCCCTTAAATATACTAGTTATAAAACTTGTATATTGATACTGTTTTTTATTGAGTAATTAGAACTATATACTAGTAAATGATTCGAATGAAATAAACATTATTTCATCAAATATTACAAATTGCAATTGATTGGAAAACTCATGTGATACCAGAGGGTTATTGCTAGCACGCACACACACTACTAATAATAGGGGGTCGATTTCAATTTTAATATTATAAACTACCTCTGCCTAGATCCTGAAGATGTGAAAATACATTGATAATAATAATAAAATAATCTAAATATTATTTTATCTTTATAAACAATTTTAAAATATTATAAGATGTACAAGATGTATTAAAATCACTTTTTACTATAGTATTATAACTAGAACAGATAATTGTGACTTGTATATGCCCATAGAAATATTAGTATCGGAAATTATAGAAAATGCATTCAATATAGACTTTAACACTATCTTTGCAGTTATCTTCAGAACAGCAATTGTCACCCTATTAATTGTATTTGTAATAAAATGGCTTGGAAATAAAGGATTAGGTCAATTAAGTACCATTGAACTTATAATAATACTAGGATTAGGAAATGCGGTTAGTGAACCTATGTTAAATCCAACAGAGGTCTCTATACCCCAAGGTTTTGCAGTTATTATTATAGCAATAGCAATATTCAAAATGTATGATTATTTAACTACTAAATATAGAAAATTTAGCAAGGTGATAGTCGCGAAACCAATTTTGTTAGTAAAAGATGGTAAAATTTTAGACGAATGTTTGATGAAGGCTAGGATTTCACGTGAAGAATTTGAATCTTATTTAAGGCTAAGTGGTACAGATAATGTTTCAGATATTAAATCATCATATTTGGAAATTAATGGTCAGGTAAGTTTTATAAAAAAAACAAAAGATTGAAAATAAGATTAATTGCAAAATAGTGAATATCTCTGTCATAAGGTTGTTCTTGATCTCTTTCTCACGATTAGTCATAGGAAAATTTGGCATACAGATAGCCCTTATCCGACTGGATAAATTTATCTATCTATATATAGAGACTCATAATCCAATCAGATTATTGGTTATTCAGAATATGACAATATTAATTAATATGATTAGTCAATTACTTTAGAGATAATATTATTTAAACCAGTAGAAGAATTGTATCTAAAGTCATAAATAGTATAGTCTGTAGGTATTAAAAACACATCTACATACTAATTTGTAGGAAAACTTGCATAAGTCATAGTCTGGGCTTAATCTATAAACCCAATCAAGGAATCTAGTTCAGACTATGATAATAATAACTAAAACATCAACTATTAACTTTGTTTATGATTTTTAAATAAGTTAGCAGAATTAAAATTTTAATCCTCTGAAACAAGGATAAAGCCAATCAAAGAAAAAAACTCTTTTATGCATGAAGAATCTATTGATACCATTTATAGTCATCATAATACTGTCATGTTGGGGCGAGATAAATTAACTTATAACATGTCAAAAGATTGAGAATTTATAAAGGTAGATGCAAATACTTTAGATAAAATAATACATTCAACAGAAATAAAAGAAGAAAATATAAAATGGATTAAGATAGATGTAGAAGTAGAATATGAAGTTATCAAAAGAGCTATTAACATCTTATCTAAGGAAAAAATAACAATTTTAATAGAGGTTCACTATTTGGATGAAATAAGAATCTTTATAAAGATATTATGGACTTACTTAAAGTCTATAAGTTTAAAATAGAATTTGAGAAAATATATTACAATGGAGAAAGACATATAATTATACGTAAACAACAATTATAAAATTAGTATTTCTATATCTGAGAAAACAATAATGTCTATTTTACTATAATATTAAACACATTTTTTTTATCATTATAGGTATCAATCTATCCAAGAAATAAATTCATATATTATATGAATGAATAAAGCAAAATCTTGATTATAATAAACTCTATATATAATACAAATAATAACACATCAGTAACAATAAAATTTATAACATTTTTTAATAAAATCTCTTCATTCCATTTTTATCAAATATAATAGTATTATAATGTGTTTTCGTTAAGAAAAAGAAAACAACAAAAAGAAAATTTAATACTATCTAAAATGAGACTAACGACTCAAAATTGAAAATTATATGAAAATTCATATAGAAAGTATGGATGCTGATATTAGAAAAAAATATATCAAAAAATAATGGAAAATACCATGATTTATAAAAATAAATATCTTTTTTTATTATTATAAAATAGACTCTTATTTTTGCACCACTATCTGTATTATTCTCGCCGGATCCATATATAATCTGGTTCATATACATTATATAGATAGGTGTTCAAGAAAATTGTTTTTTAGACTATTTACAATAATTAATACATGGAAAGAGGTATGCTTAATTTAGAAGAGAATAAGCAATTGTTATTGAATTATATGAGTTTATGAAAAGAATGATAATTTGTAAAGAATTCAAAACAATATCTTGAAATCTATTTAGATAATACTAAATTTCCTAGATCATCGATAATTCTTTTTTATTACTTAATTACTTCGGTTTTTGGTTACAAAAATAAAGGAAAAAATAGTAAAGATGACCAAGATAACCGCTGGATAACAACGGAAAATGATCACCTCAAAAGAATAAAATATTTTATTTTTCAGATGGCCATTTATTGTATCAGTTAAATGCAGTTTCAATGTTTGTTCATCGAATAGTTTGGTTTAAGTTTAGTATTATTACATAGAGAAAATGTAACAATGAGCAAGAATTCTGAAGCTGCCAAAATTTTCCGGGAAATAGCATTTATCTTGCAGATATTGGAAGAGAAGGAGAGTGAACCTAATATAATCTTTAAAATTAGATCCTATAATAGGGCTGCAGATGAAATACAAAATTTATCTTCTGATATAGGCGACATATACAAAAAAGAAAAATTAAAAGGATTACTAAAAATCCCTTCAATTGGAAAGGCTATTGCTACAAAACTTGAAGAGTATATCACGACAGGTAAGATACGTTATTATGATGAACTAAAAGAGAAGTTGCCAGTAGATATCAGCCAATTTTTCGGTTTGGAAGGTATCGGTCCAAAAACAATAAAGACGTTGTATGATAATCTAGGAATTAAAAATATCCCTGATTTGGAAAAGGTTGCATTAGAAGGTAAGATTAGAAATGTTCCTGGATTTTCTGAAAAGAAGGAAGAATTAATTCTAAAGAGGATTCAATTCTTTAGAAAAGGTGGAGGACGACGACTAATTGGTGAGGTTTATCCATTAGCGAGGCGAATAGAAGAGCGTCTTTCAGGAAATAGTGGAGTAAAACAAGCAGTAGTTGTCGGTTCCTTTAGACGAATGAAGGAAACTATAGGGGATATTGATTATTTGGTGTCAGTTATATCTGAAAAAGATGGAGATAATATAATAGATTATTTTGTAAATATGCCAGAAGTTAAAGAAGTAAGTGGAAGAGGACCATCTAAAGCCTTTGTCAAACTAAACAATGGAATTGATGCAGATTTGCTTGTTGTACCGGAAGAAAGTTTTGGAGCAGCCATGCAATACTTTACCGGAAGTAAAGAGCATGGAATAGCTATGAGAAAATTAGCCATATCTAAAGGTCTTCGTCTAAATGAGTGGGGTGTTTTTGACAAACAGAATCAGAGAATAGCAGGCGAGAGCGAAGAAGGAGTATATCAGACATTGGGCCTAGAATGGATTCCTCCAGAAATGCGAGAAAATAGAGGAGAAATAGAGCTAGCAAAAAAGGAGAATAAGGGAATGGAAAAAGAAAAAGAAGAAGAGAAATCAAGGCTTCCACAATTAATAGCGTATGATGATTTGCGAGGAGACTTACAAGTTCATAGCAACAACACGGATGGCACAATGTCTATAGAAGAAATGGCATTAAATGCAAGAGACAAATTCGGGTTGAGTTACATTGCAATCTCAGATCATACAAAAAGTTTAAGACTTGCTAATGGCCTGGATGAAAAACAATTGTTAAATCAAGCAAATATAATTGCAGAGCTAAATGACAAAATTAAGGTGAATAATAATAATAATAATAATAATAAGCATTTTCGTATATTATCTTCTGCAGAAGTAAATATTTTAAAGGATGGGTCACTTGATATTTCAAATAACGTATTGGACAAATTGGACATAGTAGGTGCTGCTATTCATTCTCATTTTTCTTTACCAATAGAGTTACAGACAGCTAGACTCGTAAATGCAGCTCAAAATCCTAGTATTGATATTATATTTCATCCCACAGGCAGAATTATTAATAGAAGAGAAGGATATCCTGTGAACATATCTAAGTTGATTGAAGTAGCAATTGAATCAAATACGATACTTGAAATTGACGCATATTATGACCGGTTAGATTTAAAAGATGAATTCATAAGAATGACTGTAGAAAATAATGTTAAATTGGTAATTGATTCCGATGCTCATCATCCTTTACATTATGCTTTTCTAATATTTGGTATAGGACAAGCCCGGAGAGGATGGGCTGAGAAGTCTGATATACTTAATACATTGTCATCTAAAGAATTACTCGATAATCTCAAGTAGTCAGATCGGAGCATTATTTCTAAATCAGTCATTAAACAAAAAGATATAGATTATAATAATTACATTTTATTTTTTTTATATTATTTGATTTTGGTCAAACCAAATATTAAATAAAATAAAAAACTATTAAAATTATGGTAAGAAATCATAGTAAAGATATATATCCAGAGGATATAGTTTGGGATGACATCATTAAAAAAGAAGCTAAGGGGATAGATAATGTAACTCTAGGAGAGGTTCAGGAAATTGCTCCTGAATATATAATAACAGTTAAAGGAACTTTGGATAAAGATAAATTCCTTTTTCCAAAGGATTTGGTAGAGCGTTTTGATGGAGTTATTATCTGGATTAGAGTAACAAAAGAAGAAGCAAATGAGTATAGAAGAGAATAGTAAAATTTACTATTATTTAAAAAAGTTTTGTCTATTTATCATAAAATTCTTACGTACAATATACCATATCTCAGTTAATATCATTGTGATAATGGAAACTAGTGAGGGATCGCATAAGATAGACTTAAAATAATATCATATTAGACTTAGAATAAACAAATACAAATCACTTACAAGAGAAAAATGTTTTAACATTTTAATTAGTAATCAAAATTTATCTTTAAAAATCCTTTATTGTTTTTGTCAAATAAAAATTTTCTTATTATTTCTTCAAAATATAACTAGAAATAATTTTTTAAATTATTTTTGGTTAATATTTTTAATTTAGTATATTCAAGTCATAAATTTATCTACTATTATGTATTTCCTAAAATGTATATATTATTTGACAAATAATGATATGAAAAAAATAATTATTATAAAAGTCATAAATAAAATATTGTATTTAATAACTTATGTGGGGCATAACAATATATCTAATGCGTTTGATTGATTACTTACAGGGCCGTAAGGATAAGAAAACGTGTAGGATATGTAATTATACCGCTAAAAATGAAATAGAACTTGAAAGACATATAAAAAAGGAACATGTGACATATTAATTAACTTTTTTTAATTAGATCATGCAAGCGCTAGAAAGGATATTAATAACTTCTATAACAAACAGGTATAAAAATATTACATCTCATTTATCCATAATTTATATTATAGTAAGGATTTTATCTAGAGTAACTTTAGGAAAGAAGAGAAGAGAAAATTCACAATTTCATAGAAAATTAAGTGCTATGGTTAATGTAAATTTTTCTTTTTATTTGTTTATGTTTTTCTATAAAATTATTAGATTTTTAAAATTGGGTAATCCAAATCTTATAATAATTTATGTACCTAAATACCACTACAAAATTTATTGTCCTGCTACTGTAGATGATTTTATTAATATGACAATAAGAGAACAGGATATTATAGAATATTTTAATCCAAAAAAATGATACTGTCGTAGATGAAGGTGCTCATTTAGAACGTTATTCATTGATAAGTTCTAATAGAGTAGGCAAGGAAGGAAAAGTTATTTCAATAGAAGCCAATCCTTTAGTATTGGAAAAATTGAAAAAGAATTTAGAATTGAATCAATTAACGAATATTTCAAGTCTAAATTATGCTGTTTTTTCAGAAAAAACAAAATTAAAATTATTTTCCAACAGAAGGATTAAAAAATACCATATATAATACAGTAATTTCTGATAGATCAGTAAATTCAGAAAGATTCATAGAGGTAACGCCGATACTTTAGATAATATATTACAAGAAAATAACATAAAACATGAAGATGTAAATTGGATTAAAATTGATGTAGAAGGTGCAGAATTAGAAGTATTAAAAGAAGCTACTAATGTGTTATCTAAAAGTAAAGATATAGGACTTTTAATAGAAATTCATAATTTAGGCGATAGAAAGAATCTTTACAATCCCATAATAGACTTACTAAAAAAGTATAATTTCAAAATAGAATTTGAAAAAATCCATTCGACTAGTGAAAGACATCTAGTTGTACGTAAAAAACAACAATTCTGATCTATGATATAATGTTAATACTAAGATAAGATATTAATATTGATTTTCCTAGTTGATACATATACAAAATATAATAATGAATTTTATATAACTCATTTTTATATAATATGATGCCATTTAAGGAAATTATATTTCTTTTTTCCATTAGTTGTGTTACAGTTAACATTTTATAAATTAGGTTGTTGTTTAAGTCTAAAAAACCTCTACAAAAAGAAATTAAATTAAACACAAAGAGGTCGATATGTTTTTAGAATGAAAAATCTTATTATTATTATAAAACTTTCTTTTAATTCCTATACAAACCTTCTATCATTTGAAGTTTGTAAAAATTGTATCAATCACCAAAAAATATAACAAAGTAAAAATACAAAAAAAGTAATTTTAATAGTTAGTATTAAGTAAATTATAGATCAAATTATTTTATCAACATAACTAGAATTACACCAAAAGTAATGATTAAAAATAGTTTCGTCAAATTCATTGCTTTATCTAAAGCATTAGAATAATCTTCAAACTGGTTCTTTCCCATGACCTTTACTATTGATTCAATAGTTAATATTTCATATTTAGAAACTTCTAATTTTTTATTTGCTAATTCTGTTAGCTTGCAATAATAATCTGCTATTATTTCAAATTTAGTTATTTGACCAAAAGGATAATAACCTTCTGATGTTCTAAATCCTGAATTTTCATGAGTATCAGATGAACATAATTCTAACACTTTTATTCCATTTTGTTCTAATTTACTAATAACGTATTCTCTTAGTCCATTTTCCATATTATTAGAATCTGCCCATCCTATTGCATATTGTTGACTATTATTGTTTTTGTTATTATTTTTATTATTATTGTTATTATTTATCTCAATAAGAATAACAGAAAGCCCACTTTTTCCTATATCTTCTCCAAAATTTATCTTATTTTTGAGCTCATTGGTATTTGATAAGGCAATTTTAAAATGATATTGTGGTGATTCTTTTAAGATCTTTAGACATTCCTTTCCAGCTGCTAATAGATCTTGATTTTTACTTTCATCAATTCTGTTTCCCATGGCATTATGGCTGTCTATTATAAAAATTTTCCTATATCCTTTATTTTTTGAATATGTTTTTAGTTCCATTCCAATTTTTTCTGGAATATCTTCCATACCATGAGGCGCATAAGAGAGTATTAAAATAGCAGTATTCCCAAAGATTATTCCTGTAGCATTTGCATTTTTAATTTTTATTTGAATAGGTATTGAACATGTAGTTCCAGAATCTGTTATGTTATTTGTATCGGATAATGATTTTAGATATTTTTGGACTTCTTCTTTTGAAGGAATGTTTAGTGAATGATCAGATGCACTATGAAACACTATTGCATTTTGAGCAAAATAATTATAGATTTGATAAGGGAGATTGCTTCCACCAATTTCTTTAAAAGGTCCTGGATGAATATTAGGTAAAACCCAGTAAAGACTTTGGTGTTTACTATAAAATTTTACAATATCGGTATTAACTAATTCATCTTTAGATTTGGATAAAAATATTTTCTCTATATTTTCTATTTTATTTTCTGTCCATGCGGAAAGAAAAGCCTGTAGAACTGCAAAAGTACTTTGTAAGTTAGGTCTTCCTGCTCTATCTGCAAGTATGGACCATCCTATACCTAGTCCTATTATAATTAAGCCAAAAAAAATTGCTATAGCATTAGAAAAAATTTCAATAAGTAAAAAAGAAGGAATAGTTAAAAGAAGAAAAATTGTTGGTTGAATTATCGCAGTTCTTATTGCTTTAATTAAATTAGCACCAAACACTGAAGTAAATATTCCTATTCTTAATCCGATTGCTAACATCATTCCTTCAAGCAAATTTTCCTTGGATGGGATTTCTTTCTGAAAAATAATAAAAGATAGATATCCAAAAATCAGTATAGCCATCCAAAGTAGATTTGAAAAAGCTGAAACATGAAGAATTTTGGATATTTTGTTAACTGGTGTTTTTCTTAATAAAAAAAGATCTAAAAAATAACTAGCTATTAGGAAAGATATACCTGTTATTATAAATATAGTTAATTGTATTAAATTCAGTTTTAAATAATAATAATCTGAAAATATTATTGTAATTGAAGAACTAATTATTGATATTAGTAAAGAAATTTTATAAGAAGAAAAATTAATTCTAGTTAGAGACCATCTTTTATGAATATTGGAGACATTGTCAGAGCGACCATTTTTCATTTCCTATTAATAGAAAAGCCATACTAAGCCCCTGCAACTGGGAATATAACTCGAATTAATATGGAAATTGCTATTAAAGCTCCTGTAACTCCAAGAACAATCTCTGGTTTTATTTTTATTCCTTTTGTCTCATCTTCAAAAAATCTTAATAGCCCCGCACTAGATGCTGGTAATGGTGCATTCTTCTTTTTACTACTCAAGTTGTAAAAAATAAAACATTATTAAATAAATAGATATCGGTTGTAGAGAATTCTCTGATATTTAAAATATATTTTCTTAGTTATAATTACTAGGTAAGGCTTAATAATAAGATAGGAAAATTATAGATAAATATAAGATGGCGGTTATATGTAAAAAATGTGGATTACCTGATGATTTATGTCCGTGTGGTGAACTAGAAAAGGAAGAGACAAGAATAATAATCCGCCTTGAAACACGGAGATTTTCAAAGACTACAACAATGATTGAAGGAATAGATCCTAAAGTAACCAATATGCAAAATATCGTTAAAGAGCTAAAAAGTCAGTTTGCCTGTGGCGGAACCGCTAAAGATGGTTTTATCATGTTACAAGGTGATCATCGAGATGATGTTAAAGGCTATTTAGTAAGAAAAGGATTTAATCAGGAAGCAATTGAAGTACAATAGGCTCTTTATATTAAAAAAATAACTTCTAATACATTATTAATAATATAATTATAATTGAAATTATAATTTTTTAGTACGATAATATTTATATAATAGAAAAAATATAAATAATACGAATTTAGTTATTAAAAAGTTTTATGGTGAAATGAATGGTTAAAGATATATCATTATTTGGGGATCGTTGTCCAAGATGTGGCAAAGGTCCAATGGTGACTGATAATTCCACAGGTGAAATGTTTTGTGGAAATTGTGGTTTTGTAATCAACGAAAGAATTGAAGAAACAGGTCCAGAATGGAGAGCATTTTCCAAAGAGGAACATGAAGACAGAAGCCGTGCTGGAATTCCTACTTCTTTAGCTATGCATGATATGGGACTAGCTACTATTATAGGACCTGTCGACAAAGATGCTTCAGGTAAACCTCTTTCCTCCTCAATGAAGAGTACTATTGAAAGGCTTAGAACATGGGATAGTAGAAGTCAGGTCCATGAACCAGTTGACCGTAACTTTAGACAAGCTTTTAGTGAATTAGATAGACTAAAAGACAAATTGGCAGTAGGAGATGCTGTAATAGAAAAGGCAGCATATGTTTATAGAAAAGCTTTAGAAAAAGGACTAGTTAGAGGAAGGTCAATTTCTGCTCTAGTTGCAGCTGCATTATATGCTGCCTGTCGTGATACAGAAACCCCTAGAACTTTAAAAGATATAGCAAATGCAAGCAATATCAAGAAAAAGGATGTCGCACGCTGTTATAGGCTTTTGATTAGAGAACTTGATTTAAGAATGCCAGTTGTTGATCCAGTGAAGTGTGTTGCTAGAATTGCTAGTAAAGCAGGATTATCTGAAAAAACAAAACGTAAAGCTCTTGAAATTCTTAAAAAGGCAGAGGAAGGTAAAATTTCAGCAGGCAAGGATCCAATGGGTCTTGCAGCAGCTGCATTATATGTTGCATGTGTTATGAATGGGGAAAATAAGACACAAAAGGATGTAGCAGAGGCAGCAGGTGTTACAGAAGTAACCATTAGGAATCGTTATAAAGGATTGAAAACTCACCTTAAGCTTTAAATATTTTTTTTTGTATATGTAATAATGATCTTATTTACTCTAAAATCAGTCTCTTCTCATAATATCAATTATGATACAATTAATTACTACTAATTTATTTATCATCTTAGTTATTTTTCTCATTATAGTTTCCCAATATACTTTTGAATTGTCAGAACAGCAACAACAGGAAAAAGAACAGAAAGAATTAACTAAACAAAATTCTCCTAATATTGAAAATATAAGATTTATCCATTATTTAGATGAAAATGTAGCTCTTGAGGAAATAAAATCTGGGAATTTGGACACTTACTTTTTTCGTATACCACTTGACTTAGTTTCAGATATAAAAAATGATGTAAATATCAATTTATTTGATAAAATTGGAGGCTCATTTGGAATTTTATTAAATCCTGCTCCATCGTCAGATAACGATACTATAAATCCATTTGAATTTCGTGATGTTAGATTTGCTATAAATTATTTAATAAATCGAAACTTTATTTCCAATGAGATATTACATGGTTATGGAATTCCAATGTCGGATCCTTTTGGCCTTTTTTCCCCTGACTATCCAGTGGTGATGAATACAGTTGAATCCTTTGGATTCCATTATGATCCCGATTATGCATTACAACAAATTAAGAAAACTTTGCTTGAGCAAGGAGCTACACTAAAAGATGATAAATGGTTTTTTAAAGATAAACCTATTAAATTAAAAGTTTTAATACGAAGTGATGATCTTCAAAGAAAAGTTTTAGGAGAATTAGTATCTAGCGCATTAGCACGAGTAGGTTTTACCATTATTAAAGATTATAGTGACCTTAATAAAGCTGTTACTTTTACTCAAGGATCTGATCCACAGGATTTTTTATGGCATGTATATACTGAAGGATTTACTGGAGGTACATCTTTTACAAAATATAATGATGCAGTTGTTGCTCAAATGTATGCACCATGGTATGCTAATATGCCAGGAAATCAAAATCCAGGATTTTGGCAATATCAAAATTCTACATTAGATAAAGTAACTCAAAAATTAGTATTTTCGAACTTTAGCTCTGAAAATGAAAGAAATACCTTACTTAATGAGGCAACAAGAATGGGAATTGAAGAATCTGTACGTATTTTTTTAGTTAAAAACGTTGATCCTTATGCTGTTTCTTCTTCGATAACTGGTTTAGTAAATGATTTTGGTGCTGGTATAACAAGTAAATTATCATTACTTAATGCAAAATCTGAAAGAGATGATTCTTTAAAAATAGGTGTTAAGCAAATTTATCAAGGTGCTTGGAATAATATAGCTGGATTTAGTGATGCATATAGTATAACTATATATTCAAATATTGCAGATAGTGCTACTCTTAGACATCCCTTTACAGGAGAAGTTATCTCAATGAGAAATCAGATTCTCAATTCTACTTCAAATGGTCCTTTTGAACGAATATCAATTCATCCAGATACTATTATATGGAATAGTACATTAGGTTGGATACCTGTAGAAAAAAATTCAACATCATTAAGCAAAGTCACATATAAAATTTTATATTCTAATTGGCATAATGGAATTCCAATGGATAAATCTGACCTATTATATTCTCTGTATTTTATGTATGAATGGGGTACAAATAATGGAAATAGCGATCTTACTGTTGATCCAGAATATACTTCTAGAGTTGAGCTTGGATTACCATATTTTAAAGGAATTAGATTTATCTCTGAAGATATTGTAGAATCATATTTAGATCAATGGCATTATGACAATAAAGAAATAGCTGCAAGTTCTGCAGTATGGGCTCAAGAACCTTGGGAGATAACGGCAGCTTCAGAAAGACTAGTTTTATCAAATGATCTTTCTTTCTCTAAATCACAATCAACTACAAAGAATGCAGAATGGTTATCGTTAATAATTCAGGAACATGCTAATTTAATAAAAAATGAACTCATCAAGATGAAAAATGAAAATTTTATACCAGCTCCTCTTAAAAATATCATAACTCTCGAGGAAGCAAAAAAAAGATATGATGCCAGTATAAAGTGGATAGAAAAACATAATCATGCTCTTATAAGTAATGGCGCCTTCTTTTTAGATAAATATAATCCATCTGGGAGAATCATAGATCTAAAATTATTTGATGATTCTTCATATCCATTCAAAACGGGATATTGGTCAACATTTGAAAAACCCAAATCTATTCAAGTTACATCTATTAATTCTTCCAAGTTTATAAAAATTGGAGAAGAAAAAATATTGGAATTTGAGATTCAAGTTGATGATATGCCACTAACTACACCAGCATCGATATCGGCTGAATTCTTTTTTACCGATTATAACGGAAGTATTATTTCCCAAGGAAAAGCAGTACCAATAAATAATAAATTAGGACACTTTAAAATTTCTTTAACAAAAGAGGAAACAGATAAAATTCCGGTAGGTCCATCAACTCTAAAATTATATGCAAGTACTGAGAATTCTTTACGCCCATTTATATTCACCGATACTTTTCTTGCCATTCATTAATTAATCACAGTATTCTCCATTGAGTCGATATATTTCTTTTTTAATTTTATTTATTATATTTTCAAATGTCATATTCACTATTATTTCATTATTCCCTTTAATAGAAACATAAATATTCATTTTAGGTATCTTTGATGTTGGATTTTTTGCATGTGTTTTTATATAAAGATTGTAATCTTTTTGATCATATTTTTTTATAGTTGTTTCCAAAAATTTTGCTATATGACTTTCTCTAATTTTTATTGTTTTTAAAAATTGTTCTTTAAAAAAAATTCCCTTGTATTCATCTTTTATCATTGTTAATATATTTTTTTTAAAAATATGTCTTAATTCAATAGGTACACCTGGCAAGCAAATTATTTTTGTTTCTCTATTTCTTATTAACACTGATGGTGCTGTTCCTGTTGAATTATCTATTATTTCTGAATTATCAGGTACAAGAGCCATTTTTGTTTGATATTTATTTAATTTTTTTATGCCTCTTTTCAAATAATTTCTTTTTAGAATTGCTAATGCTGTAGGATGATAAATTAAATTTCTTTTCAATATTCTTCCAATAGATTCTATGGTGATATCATCGTATGTGGGACCAAGACCTCCTGAAGTTATTATCCATAGAGGTTTACGATGTAACGCTTCATTCATAGTAGATTCAATTTCATCGAAATTATCTCGAATTATAGTTATTCTTGATACATTACCACCAATTTTTCTAATTCTTGTTGTTAACCAAGAAGAATTTTTTTCAATTGTTGTCCCATTTAATATTTCATTTCCAATACAAATAATTTCTATGTCCTTGGACAATAGTTATCTATGTACTGCTTTTCCTATAAAATTTCTTTCTTTTTGTTGATAATTGATATTTTTTGTATTATAAATTTAAATGATTAGACAAGGATTCTAGGAGTATCTTAAGAATAACTATAATTTATTAAAGATTACCATAGAATAGACAAGTTATAAAAATATAAAAATTTTGTATATCAAAATAACATTTAAATTTCTTTTTAACGATATTTTTATATTTTCTTCATATCTTTACATTTATTCTATGACCTATTCTGAGACTAATGCTGCTGCTACTACTGATAACAATAATTTTATTGCTAGATGTACTGCATTCAGTCCAGGTCATATTACAGGGTTCTTTGAAAAACCTAATAATAATAAAAATAAAAAGAGTAATGATTTGCTTTTGTATGGATCAAAAGGAGCAGGTTTTTCTTTTAAAAAAGGAGTAACCACAACAATAGAACTTTACAAATCTAAGAATAAAGGTTATCAAATCTTTCTTAATGATTCTTTATTTAACGGACTAGAAGTTTCAAAATGGGTTATCGAATATTATCTTGACAAATTCGATTTACCTTCTTATTTTATCAATATAAAACATTCTATAGATATTCCTATAGGTTATGGATTAGGAACAAGTGGTGCAGCTGCTTTGAGCCTTTCATATGCTTTGAATAAAGCTCTTGACATAGGATTATTAAGAGAACAGGCAGCTCAGATAGCACATATTGCCGAAATACAATGTAAAACAGGTTTAGGAACTGTAATAGCTGAATTCTACGGTGGATTAGAGATTCGAACTAGTTTTGGTGCGCCAGGAATAGGTAAAGTGACTAAAATAGAATTAAATAACTATAAAGCTATTATTCTTTGTATTAATCCAATTTCTACAAAACAAATTCTTGACAGTTATTCAAATACTGCTAATACTCTTGGCAGTAAGATGGTGGAACAATTATTATTATCAAAAGATGTTAATTCTTTTTTAAGTATGGCTCACAAGTTTGCAGATTTTTTAGGGTTGACAAAAGGATTATGTGAAAAACCAATACAAAAGTTAAACAGTCTTGGAGTTGATTGTAGCATGGCTTTGTTTGGACAAACAGTTTTTACCTTGGTTCAGGATAGAGAAGTCTCTAAAGTTAAATCAATTTTGAAGGAGTTTCCAGGTACTTTGATAGTTTCAGATATTGATAATAAAGGAGCTATAATAAAAAATTATGATTTATAACCATAACATACCATCCAATCATCCAAGAGCGAAATCTCTTGAAATAAGAGAATTACTTGTTAGTGGTTTCAAATCCGGTTTGGTCATTAGTGAAGGATTAATAGCCCACGGTAGAGGAGAAGCATTTGATTATCTTTTAGGTGAAAAAACCTCTTCTTATGCTTTTGATGCAATTAAGGCAGCTGCAAGTCTACTCTTACTTGCTGAGAGACCTGTAATATCTGTAAATGGAAATACAGCAGCATTATGTCCTAAAGATATTGTTGAGCTAGCATATGAAACAAGATCCTTACTAGAAGTTAATCTTTTCTATAGAACAAAAAATAGAGAAATTTTAATTGCAGAAATCCTAAAAAAAAATGGAGCAAATATTGTTCTTGGAGTAGGTCAAAAAAAATTTGTAAAAATACCTGAGTTAACTAGTAATAGAAGGCATATTGACCCAGAAGGAATTTTTCTAGCTGATGTAGTTTTTGTACCATTAGAAGATGGTGATCGTACACAAGCCTTAATTAATATGCATAAAAAGGTAATTACAATTGATCTTAATCCTCTTTCAAGGTCTTCACAGACTGCTACAATAAGTATAATAGATAATATTGTAAGATCTATTCCAGAACTTGTTAAAACTTCAAAACAATTAAAACAAATGAATAAAAGTTCTTTATTAAATATCTTGAATACTTTTAACAATCAATATAATCTTGATAATTCTTTAAGAATAATACGTGGAAATGTGATGGATAATGAATAATAATAATAATCATCATAAACCTAAGCTAAAGAAGATTACTATTAGTGATATTGTATCCATGAAAAATAAAGAAAAAATTTCAGTGATTACATCTTATGACTATTGGAGTGCGAAAATTTGTGATAATGCAGGTATTGATATTCTACTAGTTGGTGATAGTGGAGGGATGGTTATGCTAGGTTATGATTCTACTATACCTGTAAATATGAAAGAGATGCTCATGTTTACAAAAGCAGTAGCAAGAGGAACTAAGAGATCTCTAATAGTATCCGATATGCCTTTTGGTTCATATCAAATTGATGTTAAGCATGCAGTTAAGAATGCTATTCGATTTATAAAATCAGGAAGTGATGCAGTTAAACTTGAAGGTGGAATTGAAATGATTGATAAAATCAAGGCAATTCTTAATATGGGAATTCCCGTGATGGGTCATATAGGATTAAAACCGCAGACTACAAGACTTTGGGAAGGATATAAAGTACAAGGCAATACTGCTCTTTCTGGTACCAAACTCTTAAGAGAAGCAAAAGAATTGGAGAAAGTAGGAGTTTTTGCGATTGTGTTAGAAATGGTTACTTTAGAAGTTGCAGAATTAATCTCTAAAAATTTAAAAATACCAACAATTGGTATTGGATCAGGCCCTCATTGTGATGGACAAGTTCTAGTTTTACATGATATGTTAAGTCTATATGATAAGATCAAACCTCGATTTGTAAAAAGTTACATCAATCTTTCAGAAACTATTTTGAATGCATTATATAATTATATTAGTGATGTAAAAAATAGTAAATTTCCTGAAGATCAACATTCATACAAAATACAAAATAACGAAAATATACAATTATCCAAAACAAGAAAAAGTATAAGAAAAAAATTTTCTTCTTCTTCTTTGAGAAAAAATGAGTAGCAATTTACATTCTTCAAAGGATATAATAGGGACATGGGGAAATTTATTAAAAGACAAAAAGATAGTTCTTTGTGTATGTGGAAGTGTTGCTGCTTATAAAGCAATTGATTTGGCTCGTTTTTTAATGAGATACGGTGCAGATGTATTTCCTGTAATGTCACGTTCTGCTACTATATTATTACATCCTAATTATTTGCAATGGGCTACTGGAAATGATGTTGTCACTAAATTAACGGCAAATATGGAACATATTAAATTAGCAGATTATAACAAATCTGATTTAATAATTTTGTATCCCTGTACAGCTAATACAATTGGAAAATTTGCAAATGGAATAGATGACACTCCAATAACTTCTATTTTGTCTGTAGGATTAGGATCAAAAATTCCTATTTTTATTGCACCTGCTATGCATGAAGCAATGTATGACAATCATTTAGTAATTGATAATATACTTAAATTAAAAAAACTTGGCGTATTTTTTTTAGAACCTAATATTTTTGAAGGTAAAGCAAAAGTCATTCAACCAGATCAAGCGGTAAAATTAGTTTTAGAATTTTTTACTAAAATAAACGAAAAAAGAAATGTTCTTTCCAATAAGAACGTTTTAATTACATCAGGAGGTACAATGGAATATATTGATCCTATCAGAGTGATAACTAATCTTAGCTCAGGAAAAATGGGTTATGCAATAGTTAAAGAATCTCTTGAATATGGTGCAAAGGTTACCCATATTGTAGGAAATTCTTCAGTTTCTTCTTCTTCTTCTTCTGTAGGTGGTTATTCTTTTAATCTAGATAATTTGATAACTATTAGAGTTAATACATCTGATGAAATGTATGCAAAAGTTATTTCTGAAATTACTTCAAGGAAATTTGATATAGTTATTTTTGCAGCTGCTGTAACAGATTTTAAACTTGCACAAATGTATGATAAAAAAATTCCTAGCCAGGTTTCAGGTTCAATTAATTTAGAATTAATACCTACAAAAAAGATTATTAACGAAATTAAATTAATAGACAGAGACTTATTTCTTGTTGGTTTTAAAGCATATTATGATGTTTCAGATACTTATCTAATTAATAAGGCAAAGAAAAAATTGAAAGAATGTAATGCAGATATTATTGTTGCAAATGATGTAGGAAGAAAAAATACTAGAATTGGATCTGATTATAATGAAGTTTTTATTGTTACAAAAAATAATGATGATAACGAGAATTGTGATAAGCAAGTAGTACATTTAACAGTTCAAAGTAAAGAGTCAATTGCAAAGAAATTATTTGAAATTATTATAGATCAATTGAAATAAGTATTGCTATATTTAAAAACCTTTTATTTAATTTCGAATACGATAGATAAATTATAAAAATATAAATATTTTTGTTATTATATTAATTAAATAATAATTAAATCTTTCTCAAATTTATTGAAATTTGTAATTCCTGTTTTCTTATGACTATCTATAATTATACTGTCTTCAATTCTTACCCCAAATTTGGACTCAAAATATATTCCAGGTTCTACTGTAATAGTCATATTATTCATCAATAGTTCTTTATTATTAGAGCGAATCCAAGGAGGCTCATGAACGTCGAGACCTATTCCATGACCTGTTGAATGATTAAATTCATTTGCAAATCCATTTTGAGATATATATTCTCTACATATCTTGTCAACTTCTCCTATTTTTATTTTGTTACTACATTTGTTCAATCCTAATAGCTGAGCTTTTTTTACTATATTGTATATTTTTTTCATTTCGGGATTAATTGTTTTCAAACCAAAGGTTCTAGTAGCATCAGCTACATAACCATTAAACCTTAAAGTAAGATCAACAACAATAAAATCTCCTCTTTTGAATTTTCTTTCAGAAACATTAGCATGAGGTAATGCTGAATTTGTTCCACTTGCTATTATAAATGGATTTAATGTAGATTTGTATGCCGGGAATCCTCCACCCATTTTAAATGTTTCATAGACTAATATTGATTGTAATTCTTTTTCTGTTATTCCTTCTTTAATTTTTTCTCGGCAGATCTCATAAAGATTATCTATGATATTAGCAGCTTTTTTAATATTTTTTATTTCAATTTCATCTTTGATACATCGTGTTTTAAAAAATGGATCTTCATTAACTATTATTTTATTATGACCTATCTTTTCTTTTATTTGATTTATTATGTTATAATTAGTATTATCTGTACAATAATAATCATTATTATTGTCCAATTCGGAAATGATAGATATTAAAGCATCATTTCCTCTTTCTGTTTTTACTATTTCACATTCTTTTGAATCTTCTAGTGCCCGAAAATATTCTAATTTTGGAGTAAATAACTTTGTAATATCATGATTCATTAATACAACCCCTTCACCCCAAAACCCAGTAAGATAAAAAATATTTTCAGGTTGAAAAGAAATTATATTCTTACAATTAATTTTAATTGTATTATCTAATAATTTTTTTTTCCTAAAACTAAACATGTCATCAACTTTTTTATCATCATCTTTATTAATTTTCTTATCTGATTCTTACATTATACTATTTAAGTAATTTTAAATAACGGTGATACAGAGTCTAATTGAAAAAAAATGGAATATTTAGCAATGCTTCCTGGCCCTACTAACGTTCCAAATCGTGTTATGAATGCTATGCTTGCTCCTATTATAAATCACCGTAGCGAAGATTTTAGAATTTTATATAAAAGAGTAATTGAAAAAACTCAAAAAGTTTTTGAAACAACTGGTGATATTATTTTATTGACTACTTCAGGTACTGGTGCAGTAGAAGCTTCAGTAGTTAATTTGATTAAAAAAGGCGATAAAGCAATTATTCCTGTAAACGGGGAATTTAGTACTAGGCTGGCTGATTTGATCGATAGTTGGGGCGGTACTGCAATAAGGATTACTGCTCCTTTGGGGGAGAATCCTCCAATTGAAAAAATTGAGGAAGCATTTGAAGCTAATAAAGATGTTAAAGCTTTGTATGCTGTTTATAACGAAACTTCTACTGGAACTACAATCAGATATATGGATAAATTAGGTAATCTTTGTGGAAAATATGGTTCATTCTATATAGCAGATGCTGTTTCCATCTTAGGAGGAGATGAACTTCCAGTAGATAAATGGAATATAGATATTTGTATTACAGCTTCGCAAAAGGCTCTAGCTGCTCCGCCAGGTGTTTCTCCAATATCAATAAACGAAAGAACAAAAAAATACATGCAATCAAATGTCTCACCTATACTTTATTTAAATTTAAATAGATATTTCAAATATTATCTGGAACATACTGAAACACCATTTACTCCTGCATTACCTTTGTATTATGCATTTGATGAAGCGCTAAACCTTGTACTAGAGGAAGGAATGAGTAAAAGAATAGAAAGACACAGAATATGTGCCGATGCCTTTTATTCTAGTTTGAGTACATTAGGTTTGACTCCTTTTGCCAAAGATGATGCTAGGAGTAATGTTATTATTGCATTGAACTATCGTGACGGAATGGATGATAAGAAATTTAGAACTTTATTATCCGAAGAATTTAAAGTTCTAATAGCAGGTGGATTTGGTAATCTAAAGGGTAAAGTATTTAGAATAGGTAGTATGGGTGAAGTAGGTCGATATCATGTAATGAGAACTATC
This sequence comes from Nitrososphaeraceae archaeon, assembly GCA_035706205.1. GTDB lineage: Archaea > Thermoproteota > Nitrososphaeria > Nitrososphaerales > Nitrososphaeraceae > TH1177. The sequence goes on from DASSVK010000029.1 coordinate 21,402, forward strand.
TCATCTATTTATTCAGCAATGAAAATGTTAGGAATAGATGCAAACGAAAAAGCATTATCCGTTGCAGAAGAAAAGTTACAAAATCTATAATTTAATTCATTGAATCATTTTATTTTTTTGTCAAACTTAATATAAGGTAAATAAATAGCGATTTTTATGCCTTTTGATAAAGGATCCTTAATATTATTAGATTATACTGCTAGAATCAAAGATAACGGTGAAATTTTTGAAACAACTATTGAGGAGGATGCCAAAAAATCCAATTTATATGATCCAACGAGAAAGTATGAACCAAGACTTATTTCAGTGGGTGAAGGTTGGGTATTAAAGGGCTTGGATGAAGCTCTTGCTGACACTAATGTGGGTGATAGACGTTCAATCGAAATTTCTCCAGACAAAGGATTTGGTGAAAGGGATACAAGTAAAGTTAGAATGATTCCACAAAGAAAATTAGGTGAAAAGGCTCACGAAATAAAAGTTGGTGATGTAGTAGAATTAGATGACCGAACAGGTGTTATTAGATATATAGGCTCTGGCCGGGTCCAGATAGATTATAATCATAGACTTGCGAGTAGAACACTAGTTTATGATGTAAATGTTGTTAAAAGAATTGAATCAAATGATGATAAAATCAAATACTTGATAAAACGAAGACTTCCACTAGAAGATGAAAAGATAAAATTTGAATATAAAGGTGATGAAACAGTAATAGAATTATCAGAAGACATTTCCTTATTGGATGGATTACAAATAATTAAAAAGGCAATCACTTCTGATATTTTCAAATTTATAGGCAGTCTAAACAAAATAACTTTTCAAGAAGTATATTTGTCACAAAAAGCGAAAGATTCTACTACCACATCTACCTCTGAAACTGCAGAAGCAGCAGCAACAACAACAAGTTCTACCTCTGAAACTGCAGAAGCAACAACAACAACATCAGCTTCTAGCTCTGAAACTATATTATCTAAAACTTCTCCAAGGTCATCTGCTTCTCCTAGATCTCAAAAGGCGAAATCAATATCTGAAAAAAATAAATAAAGTTTATTTAAATATTTATTTTTTAAATATTAACATTTATTAAAATTTTATTATTTACTTCAATTAGTTAATAAAAAAATATTTTTTACTAGCATAGAATTTAATATCTTAAATAACCTTTGCTGATTTTGCTAGTTCATAAGCTGATTTTTTATCGAGTTTTGATTTACTTAATATCGTATATCTTTCAGGCCTTAAATGTTGTGCCATTATTAAAGATTGAATAATATCTTTTTCAGTTAAGTTTATTTGATTAGCTTTGACTGGTGCTTTAACATTTTCTAAAACAGATATAATATTCTCAAAATCCATTTCATAAAGTTTGGACATAATTATGGTTCCTAATCCTACTCTTTCTCCATGAAGACCACAATTACCACCAGTAATATATTCTAACGCATGACTAAAAAGATGTTCAGATCCTGAACATGGTCTACTACTTCCTGCTATTCCTGCTGCAACTCCTGCACTAATCAACGCTTCTATTATAGTTCTAACTCCATTTTCGTTTAACAATAATTCTTTCGACTTATTCATAATAATATCTGCACTCAATTTTGCCAAGTGAGCAGAATAAGTTCCAAAATATTCATCTTTTTCATCTCTTGCTAATTCCCAATCTTTTACAGCAGTGAGTTTACCAATTAAATCTCCACAACCACTAGACAATAATCTTTGTGGTGCTTCAGAGATTAATTTAATATCTGCTAAAACTCCTATAGGTGTATTTACTTTAATTGAATGAGGTTTATTTGACCCTTTAAGAGAAACAAATGGACTTGCAATACCATCATGTGAAGCAGACGTTGGAATACTTATAAAGGGTTTTTTGATAGAATATGCAATCATCTTTCCAACATCAACTGATTTTCCCCCACCAATTCCAAGTATTATATTTGATTTTACTTCTCCTATCTCTATTTTAAGTTTAGATACAGTTTCAACAGATGCATCTTTTCTAATAAACCAATAATTTTTAATACCTTGATCATCTAATGATTTTGTAGTTTTATTTTCAATCTTATTCCTTACAGATTCCCCACTAATTATAACAACATTTGATATTCCATTGTTGATATCTCTTATAAAATTCCCAAGGTCGGAAATTACATTATCTCCTACAAGAATTTTCCTTGGTAGCTCCATTAAGTGAGTATTAGATTTCAAATATCTTTCTTTAGAATAAATTTTAATTATATAATAAAAATAATTTTTTTTCTAGACTGTATAAGTTATTATTATTATTATTTATTATGATATATTTGTAATTAATCTGGTTATTATTATTATTATTGTTGTTCTTGTTGTACAACATCTGCTATAGCATATCCCATTCCAACTCTTTTAATTTTTATCTTGACTTGATCCCCTTCCTTTGTATTAGCTACAAATATTACCATTCCTTCAATTTTAGCAACACCCGAATCTCCTCTTTTACTCATTGCTTCAATTTTTACATCGTATTCTTCTCCTACTTTAACTGGAATCTTAAAAGATCTAAACTTTCTGAAACCTGATTCATCTCTTGAACTATTTTCAGTGGATCTGTTAGAGTTATTGTTTATATTTTCCCTATTGGTTTCTATATCCATAAAATCTTACCTTTCTTTGCATTGAATTTATTATATATTCCTATTTCAACCTTATTTTTAGATTTAGGATAAAAAAACATTAGATGAATTTTCTATTTATTTATATTATATAAATAAATAAACCGGAATCAATTTATATTTCAATAAAAAACTTGAGGTATATTATATTATACTGAAGGTAACTAAAATATGGAATTTACTAATTTTGATAATGAGCAATCAAGCCAGAATATCATGGCTACTATTTTAAAGAGTTTACCAAAGGAGTCAGGTTTGACAAAGATAGAATATGAAGGACCTAGTATTGCTCTTTACAGTAAAAATCCACGATTCTTGATAGAAAACTCCCAAATTTTATCTAATATAGTTAATACAATTAGAAAGAGAGTAGTAATAAGAACCGATGAATCAATTAGAAAATCTCGAAAAGATTCAACCAATATTATTCAGGATCGTTTTCAGTCATTTAAAGTAGAAATTAAAGGAATTATTTTTGATGATGCCTTGGGTGAACTTACAATATTCATAAATAATTCATTTGAAATTCGAAACCAAATAGAAAATACCATTTTATTGGATTTAGTTAATGAGATAGGCTGGAAAATTAATATTAAAAGATCTACAATCAAATTATCTACAATCCAATTTATAGATAAAGTTCTAAGTAATTCTATTGATTATAGGATAAAATTCTATAAAGAATTAGGTGAAAAACTTTTCAGACCAAAATTAAGTAATAGTTGTGAAGCAAGTATTGTGACATTGGGAGGATTTGGTGAAATTGGGAGATCGTGTTTTTTACTTATCACTAAAGAAAGTAAAGTATTACTTGATTGTGGAATAAATATTTACGAAGAAAAATCTCTAAATTATTTTCCACGATTTGATATTACTGGTTTTTGTTTAGATGAGATAGATGCAGTTATAATAACTCATGCTCATATAGATCACACAGGTTTTCTTCCATTTTTATTCAAATATGGGTATAGAGGTCCCGTCTATTGTACTGAACCGACATTACCATTGATGACACTTCTTTTTCTTGATTATCATAAAAATCATGGGATTTATTCTGAAGAAGATATAGAAAATGTAATAATCCATACTATGCCATTATGTATGGGAATAGTTACAGATATATCACCAGATATAAAACTTGTATTCTCTAATTCAGGACACATACTTGGATCTACATCTATTCATCTTCATATTGGGAATGGAGAACATAATTTAGTTTATACAGGGGATCTAAAATTTGGAAAGACTAATTTACTAGACAATGCTTCTTGGAATTTTCCTAGAGTAGAAACTCTTATTATAGAAGGTACATTTGGAAGTAAAGATTTACCTCATAAACGTGAAGAAACTGATCCTATCCTGATAGAAAGCATTAATCAAACTCTTCGAGAGAATGGCAAAGTTCTCATTCCAATTCCAATAATAGGCCTTTCACAAGAGCTTATCTACACTTTAACAAAATATCAAGAACTTGGTATGTTGGAACCATCAGAAATTTTTGTAGATAAATCTATACTTGAAGCAACACATATTTATGAAATATATCATGAATATTTGTCAAAAGAAATTAAAACAAAAATTTTAAATGAAAATGCCTCAATATTTAATTTTAAAAATCTCAAACCGCTCACTTCAAAATCAAAAGTAGATAAACCAGGAATTATACTGGTAGCATCATCCATGTTGATAGGTGGTCTTTCTAGAAAATTTTTAAAGCAAATTCATAATGATCCTCTAAGTAAAATAATATTTTTATCTTATCAAGCAGCAGGTACACTCGGTAAGGAAATTCAGTCAGGAAATACCGAAGTAACACTAAATGGACAGCAACAGTTAAAATTAAAATGCAAAATTGATTCTATTCATGGATTTAGCAATCATAGTGACTATAATCAACTTCTTGCTTATATGAGTAGATTGAAACCAAAACTGAAAAGAGTTATAGTAAACCATGGAGAAAAATCTAGAATTCAAAATTTAGCTTCATCAGTAAATAAAATTCTAAATATTCAATGTCAATATTTACTTGTGCCGGAAGCAACAAAACTTTTATAATTTTATTTTTTAAAGTTTTATTTCTCTATAAATATAAAAAAAGGGAGAATAGCAAGATCAATAACAAGAGTAAAATGATTAAATTTAAAGGTGTTTATTTCTTATAAGTAATATTATATGCCAAATCAGCAGCAGGAATTAATTAAATCGTCTATTGACAATCTTTCAAAAAAATGGAATATTGAAAAACCTATTTATGATCTTCATTTAGGCAGAAGAAAAGATGTAGTAGATACTACAATTAAAGTAAACCAAGTAATTTTTCATATACCAAAATTATCCAACGATAATTTATTTGTACTATGGAAATGTCTTTGGCCTGATTGCCATAACTGTTGCGAAAAACAAGGAAGATTACCTTTAACAAAAGATGACCTTTATAATCTTAAAACTAAATTGAATTATGAATCTATTAATAAATTTTTGAATCAAGAAACAAGAATATCTTCTTGGAATGAGCCAGGCACTTATGGAAATTTGATTACTCATATTACAATGATCTCCTTAAAAAGAAAGACAGATGAGGGCAACGAAGAAGATGGAAAACCAGTAAAATGTAGGTTTTTGGATGATCAAGGTAGTTGCAAAATTCAAGATGGCAAACCAGGTGTATGTTGGTTATATCCTTTTGCATCATGGATGGAATCATATAATAATAGACCTCTAGTTCATGCAACATTTCAATTTACAGGCGATTGTCCCGGTTATTATCTTAGTAAGACTATAGATGATATACTACCTGTATTACAAGATTATTCATTAAAAATTTATGATTATAATATGAGTGTTAATAGAACAATAAGAGAAGGCTTTGGAGCTACTAATATAGTATATTAATTACTTATTTGCCAAATTATGTGTCTATAAATTTAATTAAAAAAAATTAAAAATAATTAATATAAAAAAAGAAAAATAAATAAATCTATATCTATCTTTATTAATACAGATATGTCAAATGGTAAATCTTCTTCTTCTGAGGGTGGTAATATTAAAAGTGCGGCTGACCTATTATTGAAAGGAGGGACCTTACTTAGCAATTCATGTGAAAATTGTGGAGGAGTTCAGGTTCGCTTTAAAGAAAATATTATATGTGCTAATTGTGGAAGGAAAATAAAAGAACTAAATGTTACACAAATAGAAGAGGAAAAAAAGAAGAAAAAGATTACGAGTAATAATAATAATAGTAATTCTGGTTTATCACAAGAAATAAAAGTTCAATCTACTGTTGATAATAGTAGAGATGTCAAACTTACATCATATAAAAGAGTAATTTATAAAAAAATTACTTTATTAATTGCCAGTTTAGAGAATGACGGTGATGATATTCTTGTACAAAATGCTAAACTAGATCTGGTATCAAAATATCTAGATATATTTGAAAAAATAAAAGTTATTGACAAAGAAAGTCAGTGATTTTAATTTTAAATTATATTTAAAGTGTTATCATATGTTAAAATAGTTATTTATATAATATTCTTTTAATAAATTATTCATGTTATTAAAATATAGTATAAAATTATTATTATTATTTTTGTTGTTATTATCAAGTCAAGAGGTTCTACAAGTTTCATTGAATCTAGTTAGCAAATCTTTGAATTAATCCTTATTGAATTTTCAAATTAGTAGTATTAAATAAACTTCCTTAAAATAATATCAGCTTGATTTTTTTTTAAATTTTCTATATACTTTAACTATCAAAGGTATTGAGGAAAGTTTTTTTTTCAAACTTTTAATTATAGATATCTTCTTAGATGTCAAACTCGGTACTAAGGATTCTTGCCTAGACATCTTTAATTCTTTCATCCTTTTCTTAAGGTTGTTTAATAATTGTTCCTCTCTTGTTATATAAATAATATAGGAAATATTATCTGCAATAAAAAAAAATTTTCCAAAGCTAATTAATTCCTTCTTTTTCCACATTGACTTATGTGTCTCAAAAACATTTCCGAATGCATCTTTTTGAGCACTCGGTCTCTTTGGAGTACCTATTAAAATGCCCTTATTCTTAGACAATAAATTATTTAACAACCATACGCCTTCATCCTTGCTAAAATGTTCTAAAACATCAATAAGCAAAACTAGATCATAGGTATAATCAAGTTTTTTAACCAGGTCTAGTATATTTTCTGTATAAATATTATTATAAATGAATTTATGTAAAGGTGTAATATAGTCTTGGAAGACCTCAACTCCATCTATTCGTCTTAGGAATTTATATTCCTGCCTTCCATCCCATAATTCTAGATATTCCCTACATAATACTCCATATTTACCAAATCCGCTACCAATATCAAGAACTGAAAAAGGTTTTAATGCAATAATTATGTCCATGATTTTTGATATATGATAATGTTGACTTGAAGGCAATTATATAAAGGAAATAGAAAACAAAGATTAAATAAATCTTTTTAACATTAATATTAAATGACTTAAAAATTATCATTACTTAAATTTATAAAAAGCATGTTATAATTTTTCCTTTTAGCAGTAATGAATTTAGAATGCAATTGCAGAAATTAAATTATGTTGTTTTCCAATATATTTTTGATATCATTATACAGTCAAAAAATTATATTATTATTATTTAATATTATAATGAAATGTTATTATATATCTATTAAAATTATTATTATATATAGGTAAATTTATTGAATATGATAATCATCCAGCAATCAAATTAAGTATGTAATATGATTAATGATTAAATAATGTTAAAATTGGAAATAATACGAGAATTGAAGGAGCAGTATATATTCCACCATTAACAGTAATAGGAAACAATGTATCATTGGTCCTGGTGCAACATTTACTAATGATCCATATTCTGTGAGTTCAAAACGATCTAGATAAATTTAGAGAATACAGTAATAATTGTTCTAAGAACAGTTATAAAATCATAGGTTATCATGAAGAATCTACCTTTCTCGTGTCTATGGATGTGAAGTAACAAAGATGTACCAGCAGAAACAGTTGTTATTGGAAACCTTAGAATATCTATATATTTCCCCACAAAGTATAATAAAAAAAGGAAATCCGCTTGGACAATTTGTTAGCTATTAAAGAAGTTAAGGTTGATATTTATGGCGAATAGAAAAGCAAAAATTGCAACGATAATTCCAGCAAGAAATGAGGAGAAATTTATTGGCCAAACATTAACCGCACTTTTAAATCAAGATATCAATAATAATTATATTATAGTAGTAAATGATGGATCTGAAGATCGAACTAAAGAAGTTGT
>DASSVK010000030.1:0-3080 GCA_035706205.1 Nitrososphaeraceae archaeon
CACTCAATCCCATTAATTTCCTCTTGACTATGACAATTAATTAAATTATCTCGATTATTAAATAGTATTAGTAACCTGTTTATGTTACTCTAATATATGGTCATTTTTTCCAATGAAAGACCAATCGATACTATAGCACAGATTCTATTTGAACATTATCGGATAAAACTTTATTGATCTTCAATTCTGCAATATCCAGTATAATTTCTTTGATATCTTGTAAAGCTTTAATTTTTAATTTTTGTTTACAATTTAAAAGTTGTTTTTTTTCAAAATTTGGATTTATCTTTAAATACATATGAAGAATAGTAAATTTTAATCTTGGAGAAAAATGTAAAATACTTCCAGGAAAATCAAATTTTTTATCTGTAACAGTTGACATTTTAAATCATAATAATAGTTTATATAAAAAGTTTTTAGTCAATTTTAATAAAGGCAATATAGGATGGTTATGTTGCCTAATATCATAACCATCCTATAAAAAATTATGGTCATTTTTTGTCCTTGTTGGATGCTATTTTTTATAGTACCATAAAATATATAAGAATTCTATAAAATTTATTCTAGGTATATAATTAAAAATATAATATTTATTAGTAAACTGGTAAAATAAAATATAATTTAGAAACTTATATCTTTATTCAGTAATGTAGATCATTATATCTGATATCTTTAACAAAAAAGTTAATAGACTTTAACTTAGTTGTTCATCATACAAACTTATTTATAACAAATTAAATTTGACAGAAAATATATAATTTAATGTTTAGAATGTAGAATTGAAATGCAGAAATTCTTTTTGCAATTATATGATTATCAAAATCAATTTTGTGAAAGATGCGAGATTGATGATTACGAAGCTAAAATACCATTGTAATTAAAGAACAATAATCAAACATTATTATCTTATATGGTAAATATTTATTGGTCTATTAACGTACAAGATAGTCAATTATTATTGAATGGTTTTACAAGATATAGGAAAGCCTAATTCAAATAAATTGCATAGAAAAGAATACCAAATGTTATAATTGTAACATGGTAATTGAAATATCAAACTCTTTTTTATATAACAATTGATATTTGTTAATAGAGAGTAAGTTCTTCAATAAATGTAAATCCTTTAAATATTGATGATTAAATCGTATCATATTGAAAATAAATAAAAATGAAATAATGAATCATTCATTTTAAAATGTTTAAAAGGTGATCTTTATACATTCACATCTATAAGAAGTGTAGATAATTATTATATCCATTATAGAAAAATAAAAAAGTCGGATATATGGTATAATATCTATGGCGGTAGAAACTATAACAGCAAAACACTGGCAAGAAAAAGTGACTAATTCTGTTCTTCCTGTAATAGTTAATTTTAGTGCGGTTCGTTGTGGTTTTTGTCAAGCTTTAGAACCATTATATAATAGATTATCTGAACAATATAAAGACAAGTTAATATTTCTAAAGCTAATGGTAGATGATGAAAATAATCAGGAATTATTAGATCGTATATCGATTGAAGGCACACCTACATTAAAGTTTTATTGTAAAAATAGAGAAATAGGAGAACATATTGGATATGCAATAGAACCAAAATTAAAACAAAAGATAGAAATGTTTTTATCAGAAATGGAATTCTGCATTAAGAATAGTACTACATTGACCAAGAATCCTTCCTAAAAATAGATAAGAACATAGCTCCTTATTTTTTTATATTTATTCATACTATAATCGAACACTCGAAAATTTATATTAGAACAATCACATACAGGTATAAACATATTCCATAAGACATAATTAATTTTATAAATTAAGTAAATTTGCTAACTCATATTGATAGTATTCATATTCATAGTATCATTATATAATGTTATTATTCCTAATATAATCAGAATTCCTACAATAGCAAAAGCAATTCCTGTAAATTTTGAAATCCATATCCCTTTTGACCATATTTTTTCGCCAAATATTATTCCAGCAAATAGACCCATCCATACTATATTCATCCATCCTAATGCTACCATTAATAGAAAATAAGGCCAACAACAGCCTAGGCAATATAATCCATGATATGTTCCCATTTTTAATGAACCTACTAGGTTTTTTCCTTTCCATCTCTTTGTAAAGAAGGCTAAAGGAGATTCGCAATATCCTAGACATTTTCTTTTCAATGAACTAAATTGATATATCCCAGAAAGAATTAACAAAAATCCAGATACAATATCTAATTCTTTTGCTCCATATGTCGTAAACAAATTATTCATTAAAATAGACCAAGACAACAAGAGCAATATTCCAGTTAATGACCATACTAAAAGATAGGATGCAACAAAGACTATTGTTTTTATAGAATAATTAATGGATGAAAATACTAATGGAAATTGTCGTTGTTTATTATTTTTATGTTTAGAAGTATCAAAATTGTAATCACTATTATTATCATTATTATTATCTTCAACTATCAATCGATCATACAATAATACCATAGGAACAATAGCTGGAAACATCATGGCAGCCATTCCAACTGTCCAGCTTACAGTAAATATCAATACTGCAGTAGGATTTAGTGTCATCATGGTTTCCATCATTATGTCATGTTGCTCGATAGAGAACAACCATGCTATTAAAGAAGTAAAGATGAGAGATACAAAAATTATTTTTTCTACTTTAATCATTATAAAAAAATACCACACCTTAATTATTTACAATAAAATTATGGTCCACTCCAATCAAATTTGATATGTTTGCTTGACCTACCACTTCTTTCCCATTTGTATCCTATTTCCGAAGCATCAACTTTATCTGATACTGTTTTTCCCCATGTTGCAACTGTACCTGGACCTACTTCACTCCCAGGAGCATTTATTGTTTGTACTCTTTTACCTGGTGGTGTCATCGGTCCGGTCAATGCTTCTGCTCTTGCAATTATCTTTCCAGGAATTTCTGCACTCCAATAAGAAAGGTCATCAGCAACTTGAAACTTAATGGAAGCAAAATTTATCCCACGATGTTCTCCTATAAGCTTTGCAAATTGAGCCATAAAACCGCCTGCTTTTCCACTAAAAATCATCTGTAAAGCT
>DASSVK010000031.1:0-2381 GCA_035706205.1 Nitrososphaeraceae archaeon
GGAATGGATAGTATTATTATAATAATTCCAGCACATAACCATGCTATAGTGTAACTAAATTGGCTGACAGTAAATGAAAATATAATTGGAATCCAAAAGGAACCAAATAATGATATACCGTTCACATAACCAACGGAAAGAGTTTGATATTCTTGAATAATTTTTTTTGATTGTCTTGCTCTTGCATATACCACAACAAATCCAACTGATAAGAATATTCCAGAAGTAATTAATGCTATTATTATTATATAGATTGAACTAATTGAAATTGACATAATACTTAAAGCAGATATCATTGCAGAGATAAACAAAAGTTTCTTTGCATTTTTAATTTTGTCATATATTTTACCAGATAATGGTGACATGATTATTCCTATTATTAGACTTAAGCTTCCAAACAAGCCAGCATAAATTGGGTCTATATGTAACTCTTCAATTAGATATAAAACAATAAAAGTTAGTGTAAGAGTAGCTCCAGTTTGATAACCTAACAAAGTAATTCCAAGTAATATTAGTGATTTATTAAATAATACATCTTTTAATTCCTTAAACCTAATTTTGAGATCTCTTTTATTATCTTCTTTTAGTAGTCCTATTTTCATTATTAAAACAATTGATACTCCAATTATTCCTCCAATAACAATTGAGATCCGCCAACCTGTAATTTCTGTTAGTGCAACCCAACCAAAAATACCTAAAAGTGCTCCAATTGCGTGTCCAGAATTTAGTAATCCTACACCTAAACCCTCATTTTCCTTACCCAAGTAATTTGAGATAAGTGTAACACTTGCACCAAAAAAAAATGCCATTCCAATGCCTATTAAAAATCTTGCAATAGTGATTTGTATTACATCTTGAGATAATCCAGAAATAATTGCTATGATGGAAGATAATAATATTCCAATCATACTAAGCCGTTTTGGGCCATATTTTGCAACTAATATTCCTGCAGGAACTTGAAATAACCCTACGCCAATGAGAAAACTTGTAGTAATTAGACCAAGCATATTTATATCTAAATTAAAGTCTAATGCAATAAAGTAAAAAATGGAAGAAATATTGAACCAATTGATAGTATATTGAATTCTAGCCAATAATAACGTAAAAACTACTTTGGTGAAAATGATAGAAAGTTTCATGAATCAAATCAAAATCCTATAATAAGAAACAGAAATATAATGTAATATTTTATTTTTGTTAATTAAGATAATTAGAAAGATAGACTAAAGTGAAATAATACTATCTGAACACATTTGGAGGAACAATACTATTTAAAATATGACAAAATAATTAGCAAAGGATCTTTATTCTTAGAATATATACCAATCCTTCAATTTATATAAATCATATTCAGTTAATTTTCTCAATAATAAATTTAGGAGACACAAAGAATAAAAAACCAAACGATAGCACATATATATATTCATATGGATAAAACCTCTGACAAAAAAAATAATTTTGATAAAAGCGATCCTTTTACTTCAGGAATGGTTTTCTGGCAAAAATATATTTCAAATCTCTTTTCTGTATACAGTCAATTTATTGATGATATGCAAAGAATGAATCAAATTTATCGGGAATCGGCAGAGTTAACAAAGGAAATGGGGTCTTTATATAAAGAATTAGCCATACATATAGAAAAAATGAATCAACTGTATCAAGAATCGGTGAAGATAACAGAAAAAATGAATAAATATTGGATAGAAAATATCTGGAAGCCTTTCTTATTATATAAAGAAAAAGGACAAAACAAAGAAGAATAAGCAAAAGTCTAGTTAGAATAATATCGAATGGCAAAACAACATATATGATGAACAAATTATTATATTCTTTTTTATTTCCTCTTTTACATATATTATTTTAAAATTTTAAATGAATTTATCATTTTTTGAATTATATTTATATAGTCATAGTATTTATCAGGAGGGGTACCTAAAGAAAGAACATAAACTATATTTCCATCAGAAATTATGTTATGATTCATTATTAACTTAATACTTAATGGATCAACTCCTGCAATGTATGAATAGGATAGTTTTCTTGCATTATGATTATCGATTATTGTTGAAGTATTTGAAATTAGCTTGAAATCTCTATATTCATTTTTGAATTGATTTAAAGCATTGTTGACATATTCATTAAAGGTCATATTTTTCTGCAATCTATTTAAACTGATTAGGAACTGTTCTTGGAGCAAATCTTGACCTCCTTCAAATGGTGATTTGATTTCTATAGTACTAGAAACATTCTCCATTTCTGGATTAAATTTTCTCTCTGTTATCTCCCAATTTGATGGATATTGTATCGAAAAATTAAGTTTTGTATTATTATAAGATAGAAATGATTTAGGTTCATCTATTGCTAAAGTGATTCTTGTGTTT
>DASSVK010000032.1:0-5054 GCA_035706205.1 Nitrososphaeraceae archaeon
CTAAATCAAAGAACATAATTGAATTGTGTTGTACATGGGGAGATTCTCTAGATGATGGGATACTGACATTTTCTATTAATAATGGGGGATCAGATTTAGCCAAAATTGTAAAACTAGCTATTAATGATTGGGAAAAATTACTTGATGGAGCAGTAAAATTCGAATATGTAAAAGATGAATCTGAGGCAGATATTGAAATTAAATTTAAAAAAGGCAAAGGATCTAAAGTTGGTAAAACTGTAACATATTTTGATTATGATGGATTTATTAGTTTTGTAGAAATTTCAATCTCTAAAAAATCATATGGTGTTACGCTAGATTCTCGTACATTGGAACATGTTGCAAAACATGAAATAGGACATGCACTTGGTTTAGGACATGCAAATTTTAGAAATACTCTGATGTCAGCCAATGTAGATGATGTCATAACAAAGGTATCTGCATGTGAATTAGAATCGGTCAAGTATGCTAATAGTTGGAAATTTGTTGATAAAGATGATTCTCCTCGTCCTTTAGATGAAGATGGCTTTAAATGCAAGAAAAAATAACTTTCAAAATAATTTTTCTTTTTTTAATTTTTTTGATTTCTATAATGTTTAGTTCATTACCTATATTATATAATAGAAAAAATTCTTAGAAAAACTTATTTCATATTTGCTTAATTTCAATATTAAAAACCAGCGTATCAATTTATTATTGCTTTCAGTTCATTGAACCTTGATGTTAAAAAACCTTACACTAACTTACTCTAAATAACATTTTTCTATTAGCAAGATTGCTAACTTCCTTGTCGTTTAACTGTTCTCTAATAGCATCAATATAGTAACTTAAATATTTTTTTGTACATATTATAATATGATGAGAAATAGACTAAGTAGTTTTTTCAAACATCAAAAAATCCAATATCTTTCTATAATACCATTACTTTCAATTTGTTTTCCATCTTATTTTAGTATAGAAGTACAAGCACAACAATCATCTCTAATAAATAATACTTCCAATAACACTGCTACTAATGTAAAAGGTGATAGAATAAATTTAACAATTGAAAATCTGAGCGTAGATAGAAGTGTAACTAACTTGGTTGAAACAAAAGGTGATATTAAGAATAATAGTACAGTTGATTTACATGAAGTAAAAATATCTGCAGAATATTATGATAAAACTGGAACTTTATTAGAAAAAGTCGAACATTTCATTACTTCTCCTTCCAAGATATTAAAACCAGATGAGCAAATATCTTTTGATATTTTAGAAGTTATTGGTTTTCATAAACTTGGAGATTATAATATAGTTGCATATGGTGAATCTGTTAATTAAAACATCGCATCATTTTATTTAGTACCTTCTTATATCTTTGAAATTTTTTCCATTAACAATTGATAAGAAATATTATTAATAATTCAATACTAAAATTCTAAATTTAAAATATTATAATAATTAGCCTTATGATATTACTTATTTTTGGAATACTATCTATAATATGGTAATATATTATTATTTAATTATAAACATAAAATTTAGTAAATAGTTGGTAAATAATATTATTTAATCTTATAAAAATTAAAATGGCTTACAATATCTCATAAACAATATTAGAATACTATAATATAATTTTCTCATATAAGAAAATAGAGATAATGTTATTATAGCCATTTGAGATATCTTGTTTGTTTTGATGTTTGTCAATGGTAATAATAATAAGTTTCATTTTATTTATGTATGGAGTTTAGTATTATTTGTTTTTTATATGGCAAACGATTTAGTTTTAAACGCTAAACCTTTTGAAAATATTTATGCAATTGAAACTAATTATGATAATAAAGATAATAGAAGTAGAGAGAGTAATTTGAATTATATATTTGATCCTAATGAGTATTTAGAGGAAGAGACTACTCCTTATCAATATAATAATAATAGCAGTAGTAGAAATACTCAAATAAAACAATCTGCTGAAAGTAAAATTGATGACAATAAAGAAATAAAGTTACCTAATGGCAATATCAATTCTAATAAAAAAATAAAGGATGAACCTTTCGCCCAAACATTAGATGTTACTACCGATATCGACACCAAGACAAATACAAATAAAAATACTAATTTTAACTTTGTAGCTGTAGGAGATTGGGATTGCAATGGTGAGGCTGAAGATACGGTAGAAAATATTATCGATAAGGATCCAGAACTAATTTTAGCCCTTGGTGATTTCTCATATAATGGAAAAGCTAAATGTTGGTTAAAGATGATAAAACCCATTGCGGATAAAACTAAAATTGTAATTGGAAATCATGAAGTTGATTCATCCAAACTATTACGAAACTACATGGATTTTTTTGGATTAGAAAAGCAATACTATTCTTTTAACTATAAAAATATGCACTTTTTAGCATTATCTACAGAAACTGATTATGATGAAGATTCTGAACAATACCAATTTGCTATCAGAGATCTTGAAAAATATTCTAAAGACCCGTTTATGGATTGGATCGTTGTATTCTATCATGATCATATATATGGTTCTGGTTCTCTTGAAGAAGAAACAGATTTTAGAGAGATTTATCATCCTCTCTTTGATAAATACAAAGTAGATCTTGCTTTACAGGGACATCTTCATGTCTATGAAAGAACCTATCCAATTACTTTTAACAATGAAGATGGTGATGAACCAATAGTTCATAATAATAATAATAACAATCCAAATATCAATAATAATTTAGAAACAATTAATTTAACAACCACTCTTAACAATGATAAAGATGAAAATGCTGAATTCTTAGACCAATATAACAATCCCAATATTTATAAAAATCCAAAAGGTCCAATTTTTGTAACTGTAGGAACTGGTGGAGCTCATGATATGGCATTATCTTCCTTAGAAGATTATTCGGCTGAAGGAATAGATAATACATTTGGAATATTAGATGTTACATTAGAAAGCGATCAAAAGACATTAACAGGTACTTTTATTGAGAATGGAAAGAAAAAAGAAGTTATGGATGAATTTAAAATAATAAAAGATAATAACACTTAATTTAACATAATAAATACCAAAAACAGCAACATTTTTTATTATGTTTATACTCTTAATTAATATTTTCCTGGAAAGAACTATTTTGTAATTATGTGTATTTCTTTACTTTAGATATATTTTAGAAACTATTTTGTAAAATATGTTACTTGTAATGGATCTGATATTATATCATAATAATAGATAATGAAATGATATATGTTTATCGCAAATAGTATATGTAATGTATAAATCAAAAGTTATGATAAATTTACGATATTGTGTAAAACCTCTTTGAATTTATTAAAAAGAATATAGACTTAAAATCTACTTTACCTATTTTCTTGTATACTATATGAATAGAATCTTTGAAAATATTTAATTTTACTATTAGAATTCATAAAAATGAGATATAAGATTGATAAAGATTCAATATACCTTAACTTTTATAATAATTACTTCTTTGATATTGCCTCTACAATATCAAACACTAATATTTGCAAATGGACAAATTCAAAGAGAATCTAATATAATAATTTACGATAAGGATAAGGTAGAACATAATACAATACTCTCTGATTCTGATGACAATATGTTGTTAAAACCTAAAGTAGATGTAAAAATTGAAGGAACATTTCAAAATGATACGATGAGAGGTGGTGAAGGAAACGATGAAATTGATGGTGGAAAAGGAGATGATATACTAGATGGAAAAGATGGTAATGACAAGATAAAAGGTGGAGGAGGATCTGATAGAATAAACGGTGGAATAGGCAATGATCAACTTGAAGGTGAGAAAGGAAATGACAGGATATTCGGAGGAGAAGGAAAAGATTTACTTGATGGTGGTGAAGGAAATGATATACTTTTGAGTGGAAGAGGAGCTGATATGATGATAGGAGGATTTGGTTCTGACACTTTTATCTGTGACCAATATGATATACTAGTAGATTTTGATCACAATGAAGGAGATAAAATCATTGGATCTTGCTCAATTGACGATCTTGTGGAAGAGAAAGAAGAAGAAAAAGAAGCAAATAAAATAGAAGAAATACATGAAGAGAACAATATTTTTCCAATTGAGTCAGAAACATCAAAATCTGAAAGAATGTTACAACCATTACAATCATCATCTAAATTACTACCACAAGCAGAATCTTTGAATTCTTTTGACAAGTCTTCGCTATTATCTAAAGATTTTCAAAGAATATCTCCACCACCTATACCATCATTGAACTCATTTGATATCCCACTTCCTCTACCAAATGCAGACCTGCAATCTTCTTCACCTTCATCACTGCCTTAATTAACAAAAAATAAAACTAATACAATTACAATATTACACCAAAAAAATTTTTTCTTATTTGTAGTATCTGATAATAACATATACATAAAGAATCAAAATTTTGAATTAAAAAAGAGATAGTATATAAGTTCTACTCATCGTATTTATTTTAATAATTAATCCTTTAGAGAAACAAATTTTATTTTTATTCTTTTATCTGTATCTATTATTAAATTTATAGAAAAAATTGAGGATAGAAATCTTTAACAATATTCTTGCAATACCTCTATAAATGATTTTGTACTGATTATAAAACAAGGAAGAGATATGATAAAAAAAATCAATACTAGAAATAGTTTAAATTGTAGTTTATCACATCTATTAGTAATAAATAATGTAATAGTGTATTTAAATAATAAAGATAAAGATACTCCTAAAACTCTAACTATTAATCTTTCATTATTTTATCTTTTAGGATCTTTATTTTTTATATTTATAGGCATTGATTTAGTTGAAGACAAACAACAACTACAACGACACCAACACAATATTATCAATATAGCATGGGCTGAGAACATTAATGGAACTGAAAATGCAGATAATATTACCGGTACAATAAATCAAGATAAAATAAAAGGATTTGGTGGAAATGATACTATTGCAGGATTAGAGGCAGGAGATAATATCAGTGGTGGTAGTGGAGATGACGTCATTTATGGTAATGAAGGAAGAGATACTATATGGGGAAAAGCAGGAAATGAT
>DASSVK010000033.1:0-4031 GCA_035706205.1 Nitrososphaeraceae archaeon
CATTCAACAGAGACAAACCATTCAACAGAGACAAACCATTCAACAGAGACAAACCATTCAACAGAGACAAACCATTCAACAGAGACAAACCATTCAACAGAGACAAACCAGAGGGTTTCTATAAAAAATTTAGATCAAATAAAAAAAAGAGAAAAAGAGAATAACAATATTTCATAATCTCTTCTGATTTAATTAAAGACACATATTATCATTGGAAAAATAGACGAAATTTTTTGATTTATTTATATAATAAAATTAAATATAAAAAATTTAATATTAAATATTAATCAATATTATCGATAATTTAAGTAGAATAAACTTGATTAATTCTAAAAGTAATTTTTTATTTCATTTTTTATTTCATTTTTTTATTTAATAATTTTATCTATTTTGTCTAATTTTATTATCTAAGTATTAAGAGTCAATCTTTAAATGCCATATAGTATAATATTTTAGGTTATAGATTAAAATATTTTGTTTAATAAAAGACATTTAAAAAGGTAAAAAAATTAGACATGTGACAAAATTTATTATTTATTTTATAGTATTAGAACATAACTAAATCTTTTAAAATTAAAAGGTTAATATATGTAGTTTATGTTAAAATTGTAATGGATAAAACAGCTATTTTTGTTTTATATAGTATTGTAGCAATCACTATAACCTCAGGCTTTTCTACACTAGATGCACAGACAATCGAAGATAAAACAATGGAAAATATAAATAATGCCACTAAATCCATGGGTCAGTCTATGGCTGATAGATCATCAGCTGTTGTAGAAAATGTAACTGAAACGATGGGTGAGTCTATGGCTCAGAATGCATCATCTGTTGTAGGAGATATAAGAGAATCTATATTAAATCGCACAGCAACTGATGTAAGTAATCAAACTGAATCTATAATAAATCAAACAGTAAGTACCGCTGGTAATAGGACACAAGCATAACCTATATAAATTCAACAATGACATAAAAAATTTTTAAATTTAATTATTTTTTACTATTTAATGTTTCCTTAACTTTATTTAGTATTCTAAAAATTTTAAATTGTTAAATTAATTATATATAAGATGATAATTTATTTCCTATTGTGGTAATATAATTTAAAATTAGCTTTTAATTCTTTTATATGTTCAATATTTATTTTCTTGTAAATCTTTTGGTTATATTAAAAGATAAGACAAAGGAACTTATTTTTTCTCTTACAAGCCTAGCTAAAATATTTGTCAATAATAGCGAAGATTATTAAAACTAGTAAATTGCTGTTATGCATTCCTGAATTATATTTCATTCTTAATTAAATTGCAATATTGTTATATTCCCCTTATTATACACACATCAAGCATTTCTTACACTATTATTTTTAAATAGTTATTAAGTTTTATAATTTTTATTTTTCAATATCAATTAATATTAAACTTAGTTAAACTCTGTTTACATTTAAATAGATATATATAGGCTTACTAAAGACAAATTTAAATTTCATATAATAAGTCGCACATTATTAAAATTATTTATAGTTTTTCGGCGCTGAAAAAATATTCTTAAAAACTATAAATATACTATCTTCTAATAATAACTGCATTCTATATATTCAAGTTGAAATAAATCTTATTATTTTAAATTATCCATAGTAATATAATAAATAAATATAAATACTAATATACAATTGAATATTCAATGAGTCAAAATCAGAGGAAATGTGGAACTTCTGAGGTCAATAAAAGGCTTATAGAACAAATTCCTGCTTATGCATTCAACAGACGATCATCAGAAATGCATGCTTTGTCATGGAATAGGATTAAACCTATGATCAGAGCAGCCCCAAAGGTTGTAACGATACCTGTTGTTGTTCATGTAGTTTATAATACTTCAGAACAAAATATTTCTGATGAGCAAATTCATAGCCAAATTTCTATACTAAATGAAGATTATCGAATGAGAAATTCAGATATAGACTCCATTCCTGAACCATTTCGTTCTCTTTGTGCAGATTCATACGTAGAATTTAAGCTTGCTTGTAAAGATCCTTACGGTAAACCTACTAATGGAATAACTAGGACCCATACAGATAGCAATTCATTCGATACTGATGATGTAGTAAAATATTCTTCAAGAGGTGGTATTGATGCTTGGCCAAGTGATAAATATTTGAATATGTGGGTATGCAGATTGGGAGGAGGTTTACTAGGATATGCTCAATTTCCTGGAGGCCCCCTTGAAACAGATGGTGTTGTTATTACGTATACAGCCTTTGGAAATATGGGAACAGCTACTCCACCTTTTAACTTGGGTAGAACAGCAACTCACGAAGTAGGACACTGGCTTAACTTGTATCATATATGGGGTGATGATACATGGTTACCAGATGCATGTAGTGGTTCTGATAATGTTGATGATACTCCTAATCACGAGGGACCAAATTATGGATGTCCAACTTTTCCACATATCTCTTGTAATAATAGTCCAAACGGAGATATGTTTGTGAATTATATGGACTATACAGATGATGGATGCATGTATATGTTCACCAAAGGGCAGGTATCGAGGATAGAATCTACGCTTAATGGCCCTAGATTATCATTAACATATTCGGACGCACTAATATGCGAAGAAGTAAAAGCAGAAGTAATGGCAAGAGCTGGCTTAAAAAAAGATAAGCTCTTATTTGATGGTGCTAACAAGTATGTACCTGCTTCAGACCTGGGACTAACTTAGTTGAAGCTTCACAAGTAAGATTAAAAAACTAAACTAATAAAACTGTTAAGAAACTACCTAATAGCTTCCTAATTTCTTCTTTTAGAAAAACATATGTTTATTTTTTTGTTTTTTTATTTATCTGTTATGAGTTTATTTAATGAAGAATGTATATATAAACACTGGATCCATTCATATGAAGAAGATACTGAGAACAAAAAAGTTTATCGGTCATCTACTTTTGAATTTCCACCATCCCGTGGAAGAGATGGTTTTGAGATCAAAGAAAATGGCGAATTTATATTATATATTATGGGACCTACAGATAGACCTGAAAAAATATTTGGTAAATTTACCATAGACTCTAACAAATTACATATTGAACTGACCTCAAAGATACAAAAATCTTATATCATGACAATTCTTTCATGTGATGAGAATCAGTTGATTATTCAAAAAAAGTAAAATACATTTAGATAATAAAATATGTAGAAATATGAAGTATAGATTTTAATTGTTTCCCAACTATATTATATTAAATGCAACTTTAGTAATATATAGAGTCTCTCAGATTTACTTAAATATTAATACTATTAATTGATTTTATGAATGAAAAAAAGCTAGAACAATATCCTATTCCAGACAAAAGAAAAACTCCTAAAATTTCACAACAATTTGTTAATAAAAGACAACCAAGAACAAAGTCTATCCTTATAGATGATTATATTTCCTCTCAAGTTAAATTGATTAATGAAATTAATATCCAAAGTCATATTAATGAACTAATTACATTTCACAATAGACATAGTAAATCTAATTTTATACATCAAGTAGCTGAATGGATAAGAAATAAATTAATAGGTTTTGGGTATTCTGAAAATGATCTATTTTATCATGAATATATAGAACAAGGTTACCAATTAAAGAATCTTATTTGTATCAAAAAAGGTGTTTCAGATAAAATTATTCTTTTATGTGCTCATTACGATACAATTTTAATTGCTAATACTGAAGATATCGTCTCTAGAGCACCTGGCGCCAATGATAATGCTAGTGGAGTTTCTGCACTTTTAGAAATTGCACGAATTATGTTATCAGTAAAAACAGAATATACAATTCAGTTTGTTTTTTTTTCAGGTGAAGAACAAGGACTATGGGGTTCCAAACACTACGCAAAAAAAATGAAAGAAGATAACAAAGATTTATTGCTTGTTGTAAATATGGATATGTGCGGTGAAACTGGATTTATGTCTAATAATAATACAACTTTTATAGATATTGATGATGGTAGTACAGGCATAATAGATGAAAATAATGAGATGTCACAACGCTTT
>DASSVK010000034.1:0-9331 GCA_035706205.1 Nitrososphaeraceae archaeon
GTTACTAGTATAAAATTTATTTAACATAGCTTTATGTAATTAATAGTGAAACTAATTTCTGTAAATGTTGGATTACCAATAAAAGTTAAATTTGGAAATGAAATTGTCACTACTGGAATTTTCAAAAATCCTGTCTATAAAAGAATAAATTTAAAGAAATTAAACCTCGAAGGTGATAGACAAGCAGATCTGAGTGTGCACGGTGGCCCAGATAAAGCTGTTTATTCTTATCCATCTGAATATTATAGTTTTTGGAAAAGGGAGTTTCCCGACATATCATTTAACTGGGGGATGTTTGGAGAAAATTTAACTACGGAGGATCTTTTTGAATCTAATGTAAATATTGGAGATACATTTCAAATTGGATCTTCACAAGTAGTTGCAACTCAACCACGTATGCCATGCTATAAACTAGGAGTCAAGTTTGGTAGAATGGATATAATAAAAAAATTTTTAGAGAGTGGGAAATCTGGAATTTACTTTAAAGTTGTCAAGGAGGGGGAAATAGGTGTTGATGATCCAATTAAGCTAATTAAGAAAGATAAGAATGATATTACAATAAAACATTTAGTAGATCTTGTTACAAAAGATAAAGAGAATACAATACTTATGGAAAACGTAGTTAAAGTTCAAGATCTTCCACAAGGCTGGAAATATTATTTTCTTGAAAAACTATCACAATTAAAGAAATAGCAATCCGTCTATAGTGAAGATAGTTGATTCAAACTAATTCTCCTAAAGTTTTGAAAGATAGTTTTAATAGGCCAGCCAGAAAGTTAAGAATTTCTGTAACTGATAAATGCAATATGAAATGTATTTATTGCATGCCAAATGGTAACATTAAATGGATCGATAGTAAAGAAATTCTTAATTTTAATGAAATAATTAGAATAGCTTCAATTTTTACTCATTTAGGAATAACAAAAATTAGACTTACTGGTGGAGAGCCATTACTTAGACCGTCATTAGAGAATTTAATTAAAAATTTGATAAAGATACAAAATATCGAAACTATTAGTATGACTACTAATGGTTTTTTATTAGAGGAAAAGGTAAATCAATTAAAATCATCAGGATTGAATTCTCTAAATATCAGTCTTGATACTTTTAAAGAAGAACGATTTAGAACTTTAAATGGCATTTCTAATTTAAATAAAGTTCTTAGAGGGATTCAAAAAGCAAGCGAGTTGGGATTAAAAATAAAAATTAATACTGTAATAATTCGAAATTGGAATGATGATGAAATAATTAACTTTGTGAAGTTTGCTAAAGATACAGGATCAATTGTACGCTTTATAGAATTCATGCCGCTTGATGGATCAGGTATTTGGAATCATAATCTAGTCGTGACTAAAAAAGAGATAATAAAAATAATAGAATCAAATTTTGGTAATGTTATTTCTTTGGATGGAAATAATTCTTGTCCATCTGATCCTGCAACTCTATATAATTTTGATGATAGAAAAGGGAAAATTGGATTTATCCCATCAATTACGGAGCCTTTTTGTTCAAATTGTGATAGGGTAAGACTAACTTCTGATGGAAGGTTTCTTACTTGTCTTTTTGAAAAAGAAGGATATGATTTAAAGAAAATGATTCGAAATACAAATGCTACTGATCAAGAAATTATAAATTATATTGTAAATTGCTATAAAATGAAACCAGAGGGAATAGTCGAACTAATTAGAATTAATAAACTTAGACCAACCTTAAATCTTATGCATACAATAGGTGGTTGACTAACCAAAATGAACTCATATGAAGATAGGATGTTAAATATAAAATTATTTGGAATTTTAAGGGAGAAATTGAAATGTAATAATCTGATTATTCCTATTAATGATAATTCAATTTCATTGAAAGAACTTGGAAAATATCTTAAAGAATTATATCCTTCTCTCTATATGGATGAGATAAACTTTGTATTTGCTGTTAATAAAGTGATATGTAATGAAAATATCAACGTAACCTCATCTGATGAAATTGCTATAATACCTCCAATAAGTGGAGGATAAAAAATAGTAGAGAGATAAAGTTATGATTTCAATAACAAAAGACGTAATCGATCAATTACAAATTTTAGATCAAATCAAAGATGATTCTTCTGGTGCATTTGTTTTTTTTACAGGATCTGTTAGAAATTACAACTCCAAAGGAAAAGTCGCGGGTATTTTTTATGAAGCATATGAAGAAATGGTTGAAGAAATATTAAAAAAAATTGAAAAGGAGATTTTTGAGAATTGGAATATTAAAAAATTTATTGCAATACATAGAATTGGATATCTTAAGGTTGGCGAAATAAGTGTTATCGTTGGAGTTTCATCAGAACATAGAAAAGAGGCATTTGAAGCTTGTAGTTATGGAATTGACAACATTAAAAAAAGATGTCCAATTTGGAAAAAGGAGAAAATGGAATCTGGGAATTCTGAATGGGTAGAAGGTGTTATGATAAGTGAATGAAACAAATACTTATCACAAAGGGATGTTTGATGTATCCAGAAAAGGAGACACGTTAAGGTTTGCCACCGCTCAAGCAATAATTAAAGTAAGTCCTGAAAGTATAGATCTAATAAAAAATGACAAAACACCCAAGGGAGATATTATTGAAGCCGCAAAGATTTCAGCTATACTTGGAGCAAAAAAAACATGGGAATTAATACCTTATTGTCATCCTATTCCTATAGATCATATTTCAACACAACTGTTATTATACCAATCATCTATAGAAATTAAAGTTAGTGTTACAAGTGTATGGAAAACAGGAGTAGAAATGGAAGCATTAACTGGTTGTAGTATCGCTGCTCTTGCCGTATATGATATGCTCAAACCAATAGATGAACATTTGTCAATAGAATCTATAAAATTGTTAGATAAAACTGGTGGTAAAAAAGATTTTATTGAAAACCTTGATAAAAAAATTAATGTTGCTATATTTGTCATAAGTGACTCTACTTTTAATGGTACAAGGGTTGATAAATCAGGTAAATTTATGATTGATAGATTAAAAAATACTTATGCTACTAATACTGAAATTGTAGGTTATGAAATATTGCCTGATAATATAGACATAATTAAGGCATATCTTCTCAAATATTGTGATGAGAAAAAAGTAGATCTAATAATAACTTCTGGAGGTACTGGTTTTAGTAAAAGAGATGTAACTCCAGAGGCTACTAAAATGGTTATTGATAAAGAAGCAAGTGGAATTTCTGAAACAATCCGATCATATGGTCAAAGGAGAACACCATTATCAATGCTTTCAAGGGGAATATCTGGAACTAGAGATAAAACTTTAATTGTAAATCTACCCGGCAGTACTAAAGCAGTATCCGAATCGTTGGATCTTCTTTTGCCTAGTATATTTCATGTATTCAATATGTTGGGAGGGAAAGGTCATTAATGATATATTAGTATTAGTACTTGCTCCTATTTTCTTTATAATAAGTTTTTTTTATTCTTCAGTAGGATTTGCTGGGGGAAGTAGTTATATTGCTGCCCTAGTTCTTGTTGGAGTCAATTTGTATACAGTTCCACCAACCTCTCTAGCATTAAACATTATTGTATCTTTAGCAGCCTTTTTTAATTATCTAAGAGCAGGTCATCTGTCGCTAAGATTGTCTATTCCTCTGTTAATTTCAGTACCTTTTGCATTTATAAAAGGAAGTATAAAATACCATATATAATAGTCCATCTATTATTCTTGTATAATATAGATGCAAATCCTAAAGGACTCCGAAGACAAAATTTATACTAATTTTATTTATTCATTCAAAACTGAAGTTACAAGAAAAAATAGTATATCAATTTTGAAATATTATATGAATTTTTTAGATGTTACAACCTTAAGAGAACTTGTAGAAAAACCACAGAAAATTATTGAATCAGATATCAAAGCATATTTAGTATTTCTTAGAAATAAAAAAAAGGGTATCATATAATACTGCTGTTTTATATTTGTCTGTTATAAAGAAATTTTACATTGTAAATACTGATTATCAAATAAAATGGAATTTGATCAATATGTATCTTGGAAATGATAATACCTTCTACACAATATCCCATTACCCATTTCCAGATTCATCAGTAGATTATTTTAAATATCTTCAAGAAGTTGAGAATTTGGTCAAGTCAATAGAATTTATTCCTTCTATAGAACCAAAGCCTTCATTCTTGAAACATTCAACTCTAAAAAATGCAACTAATAATAATGAAATAATTGAACAAAATCAAGCATCTAAAATTACAACTAGTAACAATATAATAACAGATTTAGGAGAGCGTTATGATCCAGAAGTAGCATAAAAGATAGGAAAAGGTATTAAATTAGATATGGGTGAGATTGCAGCAATGTGTATTGTTATGAGATACTGGATATATTGATAATAAAATAAACTGTCTAGATTGGACTATAGATGAAAATATTAATCACGAAAAAATAATAGAGGCATTTGTTCTTAGACATAACACTGAACTACTACAACAACAATAACAAGAACAAGAACAAGAATCGGAAGAGCAAGCAGCAAAAGAAGAAAGAAGAGAACAAAGATCTAAAAGATACATAATTAGTTAGCCTGACCTAATTTATTATATGACAAATTAGGTTGACTTAATTTTATTTATTCATTTTAATAAAATTTTTAATATATCAAGTTGTGAAAGATGGATCTAATTTTATTAATATCAAAACAAGAGAGCAATAGAGCAATACAAGAAAAAGAAAGCGAAGGAATCAAAGCAGTTAAAGATGCTCTGATAGCAGAAAAAGAGGCAACAAGAAGAAGATCGTCATCAGCAATTAGCAGCAACAGTAATAATAACGATAGCGACATGATGTATTATGACGAATTAGAAGAAAGTTGCTGATGATGATTATTTTATTTATTTTGATATTTATTATAATTCATAAAATAATTTGTTAGGAATATTTTTTTAGTCAGTCAGTTAGTTATTATTTTATACATTATAATATTATATAATTATTATTATTTCGTTTGTATCCAAAAATGACCAAAGGTACACCAAAAAGTTTTACTTACTCTTGGAACCATATTAGATTTAACATAATTACCGTTTTCATCATAATATCCGCCTACTATTTGTTGAAAAGAATTTTTTTGCCAATCAATAACAAATACACGACTTTTTAAGGAAAATAGTTTACAAGTAGGACAGATAACTTTTTCTTTTTCTTCCATCATGATTCAGTTATTATCATTATCCCTCATATTATTTTAGTTGATTGCTTTATCAACAAGATATAGATAGAATATAGATTAATACTAAAAAATTTATCAAACTTTTACTTCTTTACTTCTCTGCTTTTTTTGGTTTTAGTAGTAGGATATAATATAAAGAAGAGAACAAGCAATTGTCATAGTCTGAACTTATATTTATAATAAAAAATGTAAAAGAAAGGAAAAAAGATTATTTTAATTACCATTGAAATTTTTCAGTGTAGGAAAATTTAATCCAAATAAAAACTAATATAGCGTATATAACAAAATCAGAAATAAAGGATAAAAAATTAAATCAGTTAATTTCTTTTTATAACTTAATCTTCTTCCATGTCAAATGAGGTTTCATTTTATAATGATCTTTTAAATCCCTCTTCTCTCTTCAACGATCTCTATTAAATTGATAATATTATTTTCTATTGTTCTTATTGAAAGAGAACGAAATTATCATTTGGAATAATACATAGCAACAAGATTTTTTAAGAAAGGATCAGAAAATACTATAACTAAGAATAACTTATGTCCAAGAAAAAGAATTTTACTAAAGAACAAAAACATTTGATTAAACAGTGTATGATTGACGCTGGCATAATGGGATTAGGCAAATATGAAACTATTGCTTATGTCAAATCAAGACTAGGATTAGATAATAATCCAACATTCTCTGAAGGCTCATACAAAAAATACAGAGCAGAGTCATTAAATGATGAAAGCAATATCCAGTGGATAACATATTACGCAAGACAGGGATTTGTAGAATTCTATAGAAAGCGTATAGCAGAAATGGAAATGATACAGAAAGAGACTTTACAACAATGGGTTATTGAAACGAGTAAGCCAGATTCACAAAAAGATAAAAACTTGATTGTGAAATTAGTAGCCGAACTAAGAGCAAATAATCAACAGTTATCATCGCTTGGAATGGTTACTCCTATTATAGCAACTATCAAGAGTATTATAGATAAAGATAAGAAGAGACGAAGAGTTTTAGAGAATCTTCATGGTTATAATAATAGTCAATCTAAAAATGGTGAATCAAATGATAATTTTAAAAAAGAATGATCCAAATAGAAGATTTTAGTTATTTATTCATAAAAAGAAAGTCATTAATTATCTTCTTATAATTATATCTAAAAAATTAACTGTTACAACATTATATTCAAAGAATCTTTATTCCTATGTAGTATTTCAGATATAATCAAGTATAACATATGTAAATATTGAATAATAGTAAAATAGTATCATCACCAAAAAAGATTATTATTTCATTATTTTTATCGATTATACTTGTCACAGGAATACTTGCTCTATCTTCATCCTTTATGATAAATGCACAAGCCCAACCATTATACACTAACAACTACAAGTCCAAAGATACCAATGTCGATATAAACAAAATAAAATGTATCAATGACAACATAAATATTAACGGTGAGAACACGGCAGATGTCAATATTGGTAATAAGAAAGGACAAGTATACTTAGGTGCTAATTCGTATGGTGGTAGTGGATATGATGGTGGTGAAGGATATGATAATAACAAGCAAGGTAAAGGCTTTGATGATTGTATAATTAATAACAATAATACTAATACCAATATAGTATCAACAATACCAGAACCAACCACGGCATCATTGACTGTAAAGAAAGAGATCTTTGGTTGTAATATTATTGAGGGTTCATCAATGGAATGTGACTCTTTAGTAGATAACTCTCCATCCTGGCTTGCATGTACCGATCCTGCAATCAGCGGAACGACATTCTGTCAGAATCTACCAGCAAACCTATTTGATATACAAGTCTTAGATGATCAGAATACACAGATACAACAGTTTGAGGGCTCTGCACAGGGAACAACAATTCAGAATCTACAAAGTGGTACATATACAGTAAATGAGATAAAACATCAAAGTCATGATAACCAGTTAGGAGAAAGTGATGCCGAAGAGGAGTGTAAATCTGCTGGATTTGAAGATGCCGGATTGCTGATTAACACGAATGTTGTTATAGGTTATCAAATTTGCTTTGAATATGAGGACGAACAGGGAAATGATTGCAGTACTATAACATTAGCAGCAGGAGAAGATAAGATCTGTATAGTTAAAAATTACATACGAAATGGTCAACAAGGAGGAGCATAATGATGAAGAATAAACAATTCTATTTTTTAATATTATAAATGAAACTGACTGAAAAAAAATTAAATCAAGAAAACAATTATTTTTTCAATTAATTAATTGAGTTAATCTATTACTCTAGCGTTAATATTATTATACCAAAAACAAATATTCAAAATAAATATCAAGAGCAAGAAATTAATAAATAAATCAATTCTTATCAAGTTTTTACCTTCAATCAATCTAGAATCTAGGCAAATACAAACAAAAACACGTTGTCAAGAAAAAGTAGTAGTCATAGTCTGGACTTTAACCAAATATAGTTCATCTCTCTATCATCAGTTCAGGCTATGACAATATAATTCATTTAAAACTCTACAAAAAAATAGTTTCAAAAGTGATAAATACTTCACTGATTAGATACCACTACCTCAAAGGAAACTAACATCATCCTGTCATAGTCTGAACATCTTTATCATTCCAAGTCATTTAGATAATTCAGGCTATGGCAATAATAATATTTACCAATGATACTCTACTAGTTAGTTATAATGTATTTCTTCCAAAACAATTTCTCAATTGTCTTTTAGTTATGAATTAAGTTTTTTTGAAAAAATTGCCAAATAGAATTTTTTATTTACATATCACATATTTGAAAAAAATGTTTATAACATAATATATATCATCCATTACCATCAAAACAATGGATTATAAAAATATAGGAAAAAATATCTTAAACCTAGATCCTACTGTGCGTTTCGTAACAATATTTGATACCAATGATGGAAAGATTCTATATTCAGAACATAAACCTGGGGTAACAAATTTACTATCAAAGGAAGAAAGTCAAGAATCTCTTCAATTGGCTATTAACGCATGGAAAACACGTAGTAAACTTGAACCAAAGATTGGAAAAGGAAAATATGTTCTTGCTGAATATGAAAAGATTAAACGTATAACTATGCCTTTAGATGAAAATCATTTGCTTTACATAACCACTGAAGTTGGATGTGATGCTCATAACCTTATAGAAAAAGTTAAGAAAATATAAATTCTAAATGAAAAAAAAGAATATACCATTTCTATTCATTTTTTATTTTTTTGCTTTGGCTATGGCGATTACTATTAATTCATTAGTTGAAACATTCCAATAGATTTGAGTATTACAACCATAGAAACAAGATTTGCAATTCATAATATTATTAGTTAGTTATAGAATAACTTATTTCATTTTTTCACCATTTTATTTTTTGATATCTACAATTCCAATGATAATACATTATTATTTTATTATTACTAATTTATTCAATATCTTTTTTTTGCCAAAACCATATTATTTGCTTACATCCTTCACAACGTTTCATTTCTTGACTTTTTTAAGATATTCTTCACATGCTTCTCTAACTACGGTTGCTAAAGATATATCATGATCTAATGCATATTGTTTCAATCTTTTTAGTAGATCCTTTGACATTCTTAATGAGGTTTGTATTTCGTCTTTTGACATTCTTAATACTGACTATTTCATTCTAATTTGATGTATAGTTATATTTAATTCTTGATTTAATGCTGTTATTACAACAAACTTTAAATTGAGATGTAGTTATATTATTACACCATTACACCATGATAAAATGTAGAAGTTGTTCATACCAATTTGTCCATTGAAAGAAGGTAATTCAAAGAAAAGGAAATGTGGAATGTGTTGCTTTGGTGATTCCTATTCTGTAAGGTCATCAAAGAAAGAAGAATATGAAAGCAATTTGTTATTTGCAATGATTGAATCACAACAGCAGTAGGAATAAAATTAAAAAAAGTATTAAAAAATATTTATTGAATCATAAATAAGATATTAACTTTATTCAAATTTAATTTATAATTATTATTATTTTATTGTGATTATACAAATCTAATAAAAATTTCCCAAGTTATAAAAATCATTTTTAATTAAAACTTGTTTTCAAAATTTTAAATGAA
>DASSVK010000035.1:0-8318 GCA_035706205.1 Nitrososphaeraceae archaeon
TCTATAATTTTATTTAATAATTCAGAATTGTTATTTTTCATTTCTAGATTATAATCTAATCCTAAATAAGAATAAGAATAATATGGATAGAATATTATTAAAAAGGAAATAATTAATGTCCTAGTAATTACTGATTTTACACATTTCAACAATCCAGTAATAATACAATAATAAGTTCTGACCTTTGAATAGTATAATATAATTATTTAATTAATATATATGGGTATTTTTTTTTTTGTTATTCCTTCTTTTTCTCTTTTTCTTTTTTTATTCTCTCATATGTTATCTCCTGTCTTTGTCTTTGTTAAATAATTTGATTGTCTCAGAATATATCAAACCAGTGGTAGCTAATAATAGAACAATAATCCAATCAGAAAATGCCAAAGGAACTAACTCGAATATTTCTTGAATAGGAGGATAATTCATGAAAAAAACGATCAAAAATGTTTCACCTAATAAAGAATATATCAGAAATTTATTGCTCAAAAATCCTAATTTATTGATGTTATGTCTAAAGGATCTACAGGAAAAAGCAAAGAAAAGTTCAAAAAATACAATTAATGCAAAAGCCATAGTTCTTGCCTTTGCAATACCATACTCTGAATCCCATCCATGGATATTAAGAGTATTCCAAAATAAAAATAATGCTACAGTAGCAAGTATTATTGGAATTGGTATCAACCATTTTTTTACTCCAAAGAATATAGTTTCATTTGGATTTTTTGGTTTTCTTCGCATAATATCGGGTTCACTAGGCTCCGTACTAAGTGCAATTGCAGGCGAGCCATCTGTTGCCAAATTTATGTATAGAATATGTTTTGCAAGTAAAGGAGATGGCCATCCCATTACTATAGCAAAGGTTAGTATTAATAATTCACTAATGTTGGCAGATAATAGGTAAACTAGGTATTTTTTGATGTTGTCGAAAATTCGTCTCCCTTCATGAATAGCAGATACTATAGTTGCAAAATTGTCATCTGCAAGTATCATTGATGATGATTCTTTAGCGACATCAGTACCTGTGATTCCCATAGCTACTCCTATATGGGCTGTCTTCAATGCTGGTGCGTCGTTTACACCGTCACCAGTAACTGCAACTATATGTCCATTATTTTTTAGTGTTTGTACTATCTTTAGTTTTTGCTCAGGTAATACTCTTGAATAAATCTTGATATTATTTAATTTTTTATTTTCTTTATTAAAGGAATCAAAATCTATTTTCTCTAGCTCTTGTCCCGATACAATTATTTTCTCTATGTCAGTTTCATATTTGTTTACAATTCCAATTTCTTTTGCTATAGCTAATGCAGTAAATTTCTGGTCACCTGTTATCATAATTACATTGATTCCAGAAGTATTACACTGACTTATAGCATCTTTGACTTCTTTTCTAGGCGGGTCTATTATGCCTACAAGTCCCAGAAATAAAAAATAATTATTGTTATTGTTATTATTTATATTCCTCTCTACAAGTATTTTACCTGTTTGAACTTCATTTCTGGTGGTAGCAAGTGCTAGAACTCTGAGTCCATCATTAGCCATTTTGTAATTTATTGAAATGATATGATCTTTAATTTTATCTGTCAAAGGCAAAAATTGACCATCTTTTAGAACTCTATTACAATGATTCAGAATGATTTCTGGTGCACCTTTAGCAAAAACCTCCACATCTTTCGTTTTGTCTGATCTATGAAAGGTTATCATCATCTTTCTTTCGGCAGTAAAAGGAATTTCTCTTAATCTAGGAGACAAGCTAGATAATTCATCTTTTGCAATTCCTATTTTCTTTGCAAAGATCAATAATGCAATTTCTGTTGGATCCCCAAACATTTTGATAATATCATCTTGAAGTAATTCTATTTTTGCATCATTGCATAATACTGTACATTTAACAAGCAACATTAGATCGTTTTTGTTAATGTTTGATTTAGAAGATAGACTACCTTTAGTATTATATCCAACTCCAGTAACTTCTATGAAATGATTATCATACATGTAAACTTGTTTTACGGTCATTTCACCCTTTGTCAATGTCCCCGTTTTATCACTACAAATTACTGTTGTAGAACCTAGTGTTTCAACAGCTGGTAATCGTCTTATTAATGCATTTTTTTTAGCCATCCTATATGCTCCTATTGTAAGTGAAGTTGTAATTATAGCAGGTAGTGCTTCTGGAATTGCCGCAACAGCTAAACTAATACTCCCAATCAGAATTTCTAGTATAGGTAAACCACGGATTAAAGAAATAACACTTAAAATACCAACTATTATTAGCATAGACAAACTAAGTAATTTTACTATATGTTTGATCTTTAATTCAAAAGGAGTTTTCTGAGTATTTATGCCTTGGACAACTGTAGTGATTTTTCCTATCTCTGTATTTCTTCCTGTTTCAAAAATTACCGCCTTTCCTCTACCATTTACTATTGTAGTAATTGCATAAAGTATATTCTTTCTATCTTGTATTTGTGTCTCCTTTGGCAGTACTGTTTGCATCTTTTCTATAGGCAGTGATTCTCCAGTTAATGATGCTTCATTTGTTTCCAGATTATATGCTTCAATAATATAGGAATCTGCAGGAATCTTATCTCCCGGATATAGAAGAATTATGTCTCCCGGTACAAGATATTTTGTCTCTATAATTTTTTCTTTATTATCTCGAAGAACTCTACATGTTGTTGCAGTCATTTTCATTAGAGCGTCAATAGCCTTTTCTGATCTAAACTCTTGGATAAATCCTACAATAGTAGTCATAATTAATATTGCAACTATAATAATTCCATCTATTATTTCTCCTAAAATAAATGAAATAAATGTTGCTACAAAAAGTATTAAAATCATTGGATCTTTAAGCTGTCTTATAAATATAAAAAATGAAGATCTCTGTTTTTCTTTTTCAATCTGATTGAGACCACATTTTTCTAATTTCTCTTTTGCTTCTGATCCTGTAAGACCATCTAAATGACTATGAAGATTGTCCAAAACTTGTTGCGCATTTAAACTGTGCCATGAGGTCTTGGAGGACATATGCAGATATCATGAGATAAAAGAGATTGAAATAAAAGAGTTGCTATGACAAAAAAGAGCCCTGCTAATTTAAGCAATAAAATATAAGTTGTTAACACCTTATTTCTAATATAGTATGGATAAAAAAGTTGTGATAATCGTCATGTGTATAACCGGCTAGAACTATTCATATGAATGTACAATAGTACATGATAGCAAAAAATAATATTACCTGTCTAACATAGGAGGTGATAATCTCAAGTTAATGGATCCCGCCGTCTTCAATAACATTTCAAAATTAGAATCTAATAATTACATCTAATTCAAATAATAAATTAGAAGGTGAGAAAAAAATGTAATAATCTAATATACATTGGATCTATCAAGTTCTGTTTTAATTTTCTTTCTAATAGTTTTCCAATTTTCAATATTTAAGAATAGTATTTCTTTTTCTAGTCTTACCTTTGTCTCTCTATGTTTTTTTTCAAGTATTCCAATTTTTTTACTAATTTCTTCATAAACTTTTTGAAGATTTTGATAATGCTCAATTAAATCGGTACATGAATCGATACAATCAATTGAAATTTTATAGTATTTATTTAGAATCTGGGTATTTGAAGAATGTATCTTGTCTTCATTTTCTTGTTTTTGAAAAGCTAGCCATTGAAGAATAATATCATCATTTCCTAATTGTTTTTTATCATTGTAATTATTGTTTAAAAATTTTTTATTTATCATGCGGTATTATTTCTTTTAGTATATTAAATTATATGGATTTTAGAAAAATAATTAGAGTTCTATTTTTATATATTTACCTTCAATTCTGTTGTTAAATTTTTAAATTCTTTCTTTCTATCACTAAAGAATTGAAATACTAAGGCTGTTGCTGTTAAAGTTAAACCTGCCATAATTCCTATAACAAATAATTCACAACCCATTGTCATAAATATTAGAACATTCTACTATTTTAATTTATTTGAATTGATTATAATATTATGATGTAAAGTATAATTTAATATTTATTGATAGATATAAGATGTGAATAACAAATAATAATAAGAATAATAACCATCAATTTTCTTATCGTTATTTGATTTAAGGTTATATCACAAAAAATATTATTATTTTATTAGATTATTTAATAAATAAATAATTTTCTATTATATCTCTATTGACAAGTGACTAGATTATTTAATGTAATATAATTTATCAAGAATTGAGAAAACACAACTAATATATTTATTTAATTTATCTCTTAAATTAATTAGATATGTCTATTTTAAGACTAATAGATTATCACTACTAAAATTATATTAAGAGAATATTTTTAAGCTTTATTAATTAAAAAAATTTATTCGTAGTATTACGAAAATTACTTATACAGTTTTTTGTCTAATAAAAGGTTATTACTTGTGGGACAATAAAATGATATCAAATAAAAACAGAATAACAGATGATCATAGTAACTGGCGGACATCTTCAAGGGTAGTAGATTATCTAAATCGTATCGATAAAATACCTCATAGGACAGAAGGAGAACTTCTATTATGCGAATTTATCCCTAAAAAAACAAGTAGAATTCTTGATCTAGGGACAGGAAATGGAAGATTAATAAAATTGCTAAAAGAAAAAATCCCAGCTATAGAATCTGTAGCAATAGATTTTTCTCCACCTATGCTTAATGAGCTCAGAAGGGAATTTCTGAATGATAAAACAGTGGAGATAATAGAACACGACTTGACTTATCCTCTTCCTACTAACTTGGGAAAATTTGATGCTATTATATCTAGTTTCGCAATACATCATTTGAAACATAATCGTAAAAAAGACCTTTACTCAGAAATCTTTTTTATTCTTAAACCAGGAGGTATTTTCTGTAATCTTGATCATATTCATTCAGAATCTAAAAAATTAAATCAATATTTTAGAAAAGTAATGGGACTAACTCCTGTAAATAGAGAACATGGTAAAAGACTAACTAAAATTGATATTCAATTGGAATGGTTATTGGAGATAGGATTTATAGATGTAGATTGTTATTGGAGATGGTTAGAATTTGCATTGTTAATAGCATTTAAACCTTGGCATTAATTTATTAATAAATTTAGTTTAGGTTTGACTTTTATTAATATAATGATAAATTCATATTATTTGACTAAATCTTTGTAATAATATGTAAAATCATCTTCAATAAAAATTATATCTAATATTGATAAGTAAATTCAATTCTTTTTTGAAACTATTATTAAAAAGAGGGGAAAATTATAAGGGTTATTCTGAAGATATCATACAAGAATTAGGTCCAGCCTCTAAATCTGACATTTCTATTTCATCATAGGGAAGCATTTGTTTATTGATTGATATTATTGTTCTATAGTTCATTGGTCTAGGTGGCACTGTATCAGTTATATACTGAATAAATTCTTTCTTATCCATCGAAAGAAGTTTTATTTTTTTCTTTATTGTGCCAAGTGTTTCCAATATTGGAACAGTATGTTTCAAAGCAATTGATTTTCCATTAAAATGTGCTGGAAGAATCACTGTATCATTAGGTAATTGAAGAATCTTTTTATGGTAAGTATCATATAGCAATTCAGCAAATTTTACTGATTGATCTCTTAAATCAGGTCTTCCTACACCATTAACAAATAACGTATCTCCAGTAAATAAATAATAATGTGTTAGATTTTTTTCATTTATATTATTCTTTTTATTATCACTAGGAGTATACTCAATAAGAAAAGACATACTACCATTTGTATGTCCGGGTGTGTAAATTGCTTTTAATGTAACTTTATTGCCAATATCTATTCTATCTTCATCTTTGACATATTCTATATTTTTTAGTGGACTATTACTAGGATCATATTCTTCAAGAGAGCTAAAGTATGCAAATGTTTGTTCAACATTTGTTTCTGTTGTTGTTATAGCTTTGATTAATTTTACAATTCCTGAGACATGATCTGCATGCTGATGAGTATCAAGTAACTTTGTTATTTGTAATTTATTGTCCTTTGCAGTTTTTAAAAAAGCTTCATAAATTTCACGACTTGGATCTATAACTGCTGCTAGTTTATCTTCTTTGGAAGATATAATATAGCCCATACATCCTTTTGATATTCTTCTAATCTGCCATATTTTAAATGGAGCTTCTTTTGGAACGGGAATTTCAGCAACATCATAGACTTTATTCCATCCAGCCATCCCTCCTTTTACACTTTTTACATTATATCCTAATTGATTTAGTATATTTGCAGCAATCAATGATCTATTTCCATGTGCACAAACTGTAACAATCTCTTTATCTTTGGGAATTTCTTTCAATAAAACAGGGTCATTCACAAATAACCGATCAACAGGAATTAATTTAGGATTAACATATTTATCATAAGAAATTCTCCATGCTTCATACTCTTGAGGGGTTCGAACATCTAAAAGAAAAATATTTTCATCATTATCTATTTTCTTTTTTAAATCCTCAGGATCTATTTCTTGTTTGCTTCTAATAATTTTACTATGCATATTCTACCAATATAATTAAGCATATTTGTAGGTTTAAATTTGCCTTTCAAATAATATATGAATGATTTATAAAAATGAGGTGAGAGTTCCAATCCTAATCTGCCTGCTCTTTTATCCGATATATGAGAGGTTTTTGTCATCAAATTTTTTAATTTGCATAAAACTTGTTTCAAATTTATTATTAGGGATCAATTGTAATTGTGGAAAGGCACTCAGAGGATTATTTGCAAATTTGGTCGTTGTATGATCTTTCCCAAAAATATCCAAACATAACTTGTAAGTCATTTTTCTAACTTTGTTTTCATCTATTATTCCTAAACTATGTAAATATTCATGAGCCAAAACTGCAAAAACATAAGAATTGTATTCCTCTTTAGATTTTGTATTTTTTATATATTCTAATATATATCGATTAGCAACTATGAAATTTGTGCCTAGCATGTGATATGCACCTAGACTACTTGGCATTCCTTGTAGAATTAAGTTTAGCCCGGTTCTGTTCATTTTAAAGACTGTGGATATAC
Organism: Nitrososphaeraceae archaeon; assembly: GCA_035706205.1. Classification (GTDB taxonomy): domain Archaea; phylum Thermoproteota; class Nitrososphaeria; order Nitrososphaerales; family Nitrososphaeraceae; genus TH1177. Next base: position 7,053 of record DASSVK010000035.1, read on the forward strand.
AAGATTTTACAAATTCAAATATTTCATTAAAATCTTCCAGATTATTTAACTTATTTTTATTATTCTGTATTTCTAAAACTTTTTGGTTTATTTTTATATCTCCAATAAATAATATTGTCATTCGAATTAATAAATATTGGTTCCTGATTACGAATTTAACTTCTTTTGATAACTTGCTATTATTTAAAATATCAATCACGATTATTAATAATATACTATATCTATTTTACAAATTCTATTATACTTTTATTAATAAATAGATTAATCAATTAATACATATAGAATGGAAATACGATTAGTTATTAATCATTTAACTTTGAAATATTTTGTAGTTTAATATTTTCATGTGCCTAATAATGATTTAAAGAGAGTAGCTGTCATTACAGGATCTAGTAGAGGAATAGGAAAAGCAATTGCTAAGGAATTTGCAAAAAATAATTATTCTATTTTGTTGAACGCAAGAGATGAAAATGAGCTAATAGAAACTGTACAAGAAATCAGAAATGAAGTTAATGACCCTGACCAAATTTCATATCTGACGGGAGATATTTCAGATGAGAAAATTTGTATTTCATTAATGGAAGAAGCTATAAAAAGATTTGGAAGAATTAATATTTTGATTAACAATGCAGGTATAAGTGGACCATCAGAGAGAACGAATAAGATAACATCCGTAGACTGGGATTATGTTATAGGAGTTAATTTGAGAGGTGCATTTCTATGTACAAGAGAAGCATTGAAATATATGCTAAATAGTCATAATAATATTACTAATAGTAATAAAAATAGTAATAATAAAAATTATGATTCTGAAACAAATTTTTCTATAATTAATATTTCATCAGTACATGAATCTATACCTCAACCATATTCTGCGCCATATGCCGCATCAAAGGGAGGAATGGAAATGCTTACTAAAAATATAGCATTAGAAGTAGCTGACAAAGGAATACGAATAAACGGTATTGCGCCTGGTGCAATAGATACGGCTATGAATAAAGATATTATGGAAGATCCACAAAAGAAAAAACAAGAAGAAGAAAAAATTCCTATGAAAAGGATAGGACGACCAGAAGAAATTGCCAAAGTAGCTTTCTTTTTAACTTCAAATGATGCAAGTTACATTACAGGAACTACAGTTTATGTAGATGGGGGACTATCCCAACGGTTAGGGGATTAAAATTCACGTGAAAATCATTACATCATTACAAATTCATTTTCTTTATACATACGTAGAGATTATTTCACATATCTGATATTGGTAGG
>DASSVK010000036.1:0-7464 GCA_035706205.1 Nitrososphaeraceae archaeon
AGAAATGTGTAGTTCAGTAAAGTATTGATTTTTAATAATTTTATTCTTGCTAATTATTTCTAGAATATTTTATGGCTTTAGATAAATCCCGATCGTGGCAATACCTTGTCTTTATTCCAATAATACTTGATGCTTCTATGAATAAATCAATACCAAAATCTATACCTTGATTTCTTTCTAATATAATTTCACTTCTTGATATTTTTTATATATTTTTGAAAATGTTTTAATTAGATAGTTATGATATAATTACGATATAATTCAACAATTAATTTTGAAACTATCAAATTTATTAGTCATATTAAGCTTAATCAGTTTTCTTAGTATAATCTTGGTTACTGGTTCTCCTTTTAAAAGTTATACAAATTTTTTTGAAAATGACAACCATATTCTTTTAAAAACTCCTCCAATTTATGCTCAAGATAACAATGGTGACTTTACAGATGGTAATATTTTTCCTGGTGTAAAAGATGATAGGGGTATAGAAGCTGCAGGAAATGAAAGAATTAACTAAAATACTAATGATTTTAGCCGCTTATCCTCTGACTCATCAACAAACACAGATGATAAATCAAACCCAGATGATGAAGCAGATCAATCGGTAGATCAGCAATCAGAACAACAGACTATTGGTAATGAAGTAAATCAAACTGCACAACAACAAACTATTATTATAAAATAACAGTCTAGAGAATATTCAGTTAATTGAGTTCGAGTATATTTTTAAAAGAGAACGAAGTTGAATTGGGAATATAGGATAATAATAGTAAATTCAAGTAAATGGATTTATTCAAATTAGACAGATCCAAGATGTAAATTGGAAATATATGATTCTTATAATAAAATAAATTAATAGCCATCATGTTTAGTTTGTTTGCATCTCTATAGATGTGATATTGTTCCTATTGTATTGGAAGATAACCAAGTGCTACTACCAATAAATAAATTGTTTCATATTGATCATAAGATAAGTATGTCTAAAGACAATAGTAATGAAAAGAAATACAATTGTCAATGTGGAGAGGCTTTTAATTCAGTAGAACTAAATGAGCATAATCACAAAGCACATTAAAGAATTAAAAATTTCCTAATCATATTTTTTAGTCTAAATATTTGTTTTTTTTGAGAAGGTCAATATGTTGTTTGTTTATATAGAAATTATTAAAAAAGTAACGAATTTAGCTTTTGTATCATGTACACATGTTAGATTATTTTTAGAATATAATATAAAAATAAATTACATCTTGGAATTAATCTTTTTGTAGATATTTTTAATCTGAAATCCTACAACAATTATCTCTATTAGTGCATCTACAATCTGATGGTTCTTGTAAACAATTTGGGCATATAACATTACCACATCCAATACATGTATTATTTTTTAGATTACATGCCCAATGTTTGCATTGATGTATATTTTCTACCACTTATATTATATATAAATTCCTTAATATTTATTGATATAACATCTAAAATGATTATTAAAAGTACAAATATAGAAAAAGGTAAAATGTAATTCTAATATAAATTTTTTATAATGAACAATATTTGGGATAAAGTTTATTCTATTGATTCATCTAAAATAGCAATAGAAAATTTGATATCAAAAGTAAAATGACAAAATTTCATAATAAATTTAAGAAATATTAATGCAGTAGAAGGATTACCTTTTCCTAATATTATTTTGATGCTATTTATTCACATATGTTTTACAATATGGATTTTTCTGATGATGAACTAAAATTTTTATTTAGTGAAACAAAACATGTTCTTAACAATAATAGTCTATTATCATTTTCTGTTAGAAATGACAAAGATATTATATATAAAAAAGGAACAAAAATAGCAGAAAATATTTATGATATTAATGGTTTTCACATTAGATTTTTTACAGAAGAAGATATAAAATTTTTTGTAAAAGGTAATTTGAAATTCAAAAGATAATTGAAGACTATGAAGAATCTGAAAGTTTATACTTTGTTTTTTGTTACCTTATAATACTAAGCATTTCACTTATTCTGTTCTTCTGCAAGTTATTATTTCCATGAATATTTTATATTATTTAACTTAACAACAAAGGGAAAAAGTTAATTCATTATCATTAATTTTCTTGTAGAAAATAAAGGAATTCTTATTTCTTGATTTATCAAGAGAGTTATATCATCATTGTTTACAACTACATGAAATAGTTTCTTTTATTTCTACAACTTCTACATTTTTTCTATTTTACAACAATATTCTCTATTTTTTCATCTATTAACATATAATAAACACATAGATAAGAATAGGAGTTTACAAATGTAAAAGATTTCTTCAACCCATTTTTCATAATAATCTATATGGATATTATTTAACTATAATATCTTTTTTATCTCTCTTTTGATATCTTTAAGTATTATCCATTACCATTAATTCCTTAATCATAGTCTTGTATTCTTCTGCTTTAGAAAATAATTCATCATTAAATTGCTGTGATTCTTCAATTGTTGGCTTAATATCTTTATTTGAACAATAAACAGAATAAAACAAAAGTACTTGTGCAAAGAATGCACCTAAAAGAAAATCCAAATCAGTGGTTATAGTTTTCTTTAAATCGTATAATGGTTCCTGAAATACTTGAATTGTATAAGGTAACGTTTCTATAGTATCTTCAATAGCCTTAGTAAATAAGCTTCTAAGAATTTCATCTCTATTCAATATCTATTAATAATATAATCTTGTTAAAAGTTTTTGCTTTAGAATGGTTAGGCACCATTCTAAATAATTTAGTTAAATCTATCTATTATAATATTTTTCACGAATAATGAAAAGTAAATGATAACAGTAGAACTAATTGATAACAAATGAAAACAATGTTACCATTTAAGTAACTCTTTTTTAAAGGTAATATTGTAGGAATGTCTAACATTCTTTGGAACAAATTTGATAGAGTTATTGAATTACAATTAGAAGGTAAAACCATCAGAGAAATTTCTAGGGAAGTTCATATATCATTTAGAGATATATTAAAGATAATCAAAGTCTATGACAGAAAAGTAAGATTACAACAATCAAAAAAGATTCAACAGAAGGAACAAGTAATAATAGATAATATTATCGAAGAACTTGATAAAAAAAGAGATATAGCTATAAACAAAAAGAAGATCTACTAAAAGATGAAGTATTGATATATAGATTATAAGGAGATACTCTAGATTGTCTTCTTCTCATAATAAGGGATTTCAGGTAACTTTATTAAAATAAAAATAAAAAAAAATAAAAGAATTATGTCAGGATCAAGGGCAATACAAATGTTCAGAATTTGGTAATTTCATACAATCTTCTTTAATGTTAATGTTTATACTATCTAACAATGTATTTTTTGGATTAGAAATGTGAGTATCACTTAGTATAATAGCTGTATTGTTACCTAAAAGTTTGTCAAGTGACTCTATAGTTTCTGTATTGTTAGGAAACGAATTTTGTGTTGTTAGTTGAGCAATAGCGTGTCTATTAATGTCATTGTTACCTATGTACAAAAAAACAGCTGTTAGTGAAAGTACAGATACTGTTATTAATACTGCTGCTATTCTTTTCAATGCATTTTCCATATTATGTGGCTCTATTTGAATGATTTAAATCTTTCGGCTATGTAGAAGCCATCGGCATAATGACTAAATTAACCATTATATGAATATTGTACGCTATACATCTTAAGGTCAACTCTCTATTTTGTATTCTTCTCAGCCTCAATGCAATATGTTCTCTAAACAGTCATTTTCTGCAATGACTATTTGTTGGAGTCCTAGTATTGTTATTATACTAACCATCACTATTAATAACATTATTAAGAATATTGGCTTCTTAAACATATTAATTGGCAATAAGTATTATTTAATAAGAATATTGGTGAAACAATTATTCTATTATAAAGAAATATCAATTGATATCATAATCAGTAGTTAAATAATAAGAAATAATTATAAAATTACTTTAAATTAACCTTACAATTGCAAAACCAATTATAAAACCCAAAACTGCACCAAATGTAGGAAGCCATTTTCTTTCTTTATGTGCTTTAGTATCATATCATAAAAGAGCATATAGAATATACCTCCTGCAGATAATGCCAATATCAAACCTATTATATAATGTAATCCTTGTAAAAAAAATAGTCCTACTAATCCTAAAATAACAGGCATTATGGATATAATGCCAATAGCATAAAGAGCTTTTTTGGAATTTGTGAATGCTGTTTTTCCTGTTCTCATTTCTTTATATGCAGCAATACCCTCTGGAATATTTTGTATACCAATAAGTAGAGCTATTGCAAAAGCTGGACCTGCTGCTACTGAAGCCCCTATAGCTAATGATTCAGGTATTGTATCTAAACCTATCCCAATTAGTATATCTGCTCCACCACCTTTTTTGACTGCTATTATATCAGCAATTGTAAATACTATCGCTCCAAAAATAAAAAATAAAAGTGTTGAGATTATTCCAATTGATTTTTCTGCCTGAATTACCATTTCAAATATAGCAGCAGATATCAAAATACCTGCCCCAAATGCAGTCAAAAATAAAGGACTGACGTTGAAAAATGTACATATTTTGCAATTATTGCGCCAATAAAGGAGGCTCCTCCAGCAAATAAAGTAATGCCAATAACCATAAAAATATCTGAAATAGCAGCAGGCATCTTATTCCAATAATTCAAAGTATTATCATTTTATAAATTTAATTAAAACAATAGTTAAATTAACAATATTATTTTTTAATTTTACGCTACAATATATTGCTGATAATATAAATTATAAGTGCTAAAATATAATTTATTTTCTAATAGTAATGATTCTTATATATCTATATATATTTCAGTTATGACATCAGTTAATACTGATAGCAGTGCGAAAAATAAGAATCTATTATAGAGATACTTACTATCTTGTTATATTTAGTTTTTATTATTGTAAACTATTTTTTGATTTTTTATTATTCAGAAATTATAGAAACTTGAAATATGCCAAGGAGGGAATAATACCGATAGATGCAAAAATGAGTCTAATTTTATATATTCTACTACCTTGTATTTAGCTTTTATTTAAAATTGCTTGAAATCATGATTAAAATCATATGCTAAAGTAGAAAAGAATAATAAGACTATGGAAGGATTGGCCATGTAGGTATATATGACGTTCGAATTGTCATATTATCAATTTATTATCCATAATTGACTATTTAATAATTTAAGATAACTTAATTGTCAGGTTCTGTAGAAACAATTTGCTAAGAGGTTTTTAGAATATAGTATGTTCAGGCTATGATTGCTCTGTGGTTTGTTGAAGTTGTAATTTATTTAGTAAATATAATATTCAGGAAGCTTTTGTTAATCTATTTTGAGGTTGTGAGTAAATTAAAGTATATATTTTTCATTTATCTAGAGAGTTTTTCCAAAAATGTGAAGTTCGCTTATGTCTTTTATCTCTTCATTTTTCTTCGTAATTGTCTTGAGAATTTCCAAAGCAACTTCTTTAGATTCACCTTTTACTGTTCCAACAATTACAAAATGAAAGTCTGTCATTGTTTGTTTAGGGATAATATTATGAAAGTTATAAGGATAGTGAAACAAACTTCCTTACTTTTTTGATATCTCAATATATCATTATTGTTATTGTTATTGTTGTCTCAAAATAGTAGATGTTTGTAAAAATTACAGAAATTTGAATTCTTAATTTAGATTAACTTTCGTAATAATGATGATAATAAAATAGAATTTTTTATTACTTTAACAGCTTTTTTACAGTATTTGTAAATTCGATTTTATCAACAGGTTTCCTCATTATTTGTTCTTTTGATATTCCTGGGATTATACTCAACAATTCATCCAATATATCCAAAGCTGTTACAAACATAATCTTAATTGTTGAATCTATAGCTTTTATTTGTTGATGTAATTGAAAACCATTCAAATTTTTCATTCTGATATCAAGTATTATTAATATATCATCAAAATTTGAGAGGTCTTTGATATAATTCAATGCATCAGAAGGGTCTATAAAAGAAATTATTTCATAACCATTATCCTTTAGAAATGATTCAAAAGTAAAAAGTATATCCTGTTCATCATCAACTAAAATTACTCTCCTTTTGTTATTGTTATTGTTTTTTTTATGGAAAGATGACTCCTTTTTACTTTTAGTTTCTATAAAATTTTCATGAGAGGAACCTAACAAATTATTCCTAAGAATAGAGATCATAGTACTACTATTATCAATCGACAATTTGTTAACGTTTTTTATACTATAAGTAGAATATCCAAAAGTTTCATTTATCTTACATTCACCATTATCTACAAAATTATACTTATTAATAATATTAGAAAAAGATTTTAAAATTCGATATAAATTATCTCCAATAATTAGTTCATTTTGAGAAGCTAAAGAAGAAGAATTAATCTTTGAACAGATGTTTATAGTTGAACCAAATAAATCTATTTGACTGTAATCACCGACTAGAGCTAAATCTAGTACACCATAATCCATACTGATTCTATAGTTGAATGGAGGAAGATATTGCTTAGACAATTCTTGATTAACAGAAAATCGATTATCTAAAATTCTAAAACCACATTCAATAGCCTCTCTAAATGCATCTTCGTTTTTATTATTAGATGATTTTGGAAAGTATACTAAGAGACAATCCCCAATATTCTTAATAACTTTTCCACCATAACTTTTAACTACTTCAGATATTGAATTAATAAATTTAGAATAATAGATTCTAATATGTTCTAAATTGTCCATCGTAATAGTATTTTTAGTCGAATCTACTAAATCAATAAAAACTATACAACTCTTTATCAAATCACCAGAAAATCGTATTTCTTTTAAAGAAAAATTTTTCATTGCAGTTTACCCCTAAAATTATTAATCAAAAAAGAGTGGGGCTAGGTTAAATATTAAAAACTATTTGGTCTTTCATTGTTAAAGACTAGTAGCAGTATTAGTAGTAGTAGTATTTACCTCTATATTGTATCTATTAATTGACTTTATATAATCAGTATTTGTTTTTGTCAAAGTCTTTAGATTATCACGTGTTTGTTCAAGTGCTGTGTTATATACTCTCATATTAGATTCTAGAGCATTATTTATTAGATTGCTAGCATTTAACAGATAACTTGTAAAGTTATTTACCATTGCTGCGTAATTTTCGGCAATTCTTTGTGGATTATACAAGTCCCAAAATGCATAAAGGTTTCCTCTATTATTATCTACTTGTTGTGATTGAAAAGAGCTTACTACTTGTTTTTGTGCTTCAATAAAGTCAGAAGCAATATCTTTTACCGTTTGAATAGTTTTTTCTTGATATTCAGCAATACGTTGTGTATATTGTGGAATTTCTCGTGTAGCTTCATCTGTACTTCTTTTTATATTGTGTAAAGTGTTATCTAATGTCTTGTTTATTGTATCTTGTTGTTGATTTAAG
>DASSVK010000037.1:0-4852 GCA_035706205.1 Nitrososphaeraceae archaeon
TTATTTTGTTCATTGTTAATTTTAATGGTATAATAATAACAGGTAGCTTATTTAGAATCACATCTCTTGAAAAAGTATTGCTTTCCATAAAAAACTTTTTATTTATAGATTAGTCAGAAAAATGATAGTTTTCTTTGATTATTATTGTTTCATCACTTAAAGGCAAGATAATAATTTCTTATATTGCTTTCATAATTACTTTAAGATAATTTATCCTTTAAAAGAAATACTTGTGATTTCACTAAAATTCTTCTATTAAATTTGATGATATTTTCTTCTATTCAAAATCTTTTGTATTATATGAAAATGATGGCTCAATTGAGGTTAATAGACCTCCATCCATAACAAATAGAATTTTATTTCGAATTTCTGAATTATAGGAATATATAAATAATTTAATCCAATTGTATATATACAATGGTCACAACTATCCTTTTTGTTCTTCGTAGCTATATCTCCTCTAAAAAAGGAAGTCATTCTATGTTATAAATGTAAAAAAGCATAGACTTATTATCGAGACCAGAGAAACATAAACTTCTTTTATGCTTGTCCGTAAATATATTCATTGCCTTTGCTAATATATTACCTATCCTTTAACCGAGAAAAAAAATAGAATATAATAAAATAATGGGCTTTCTGTTTCGCAATTTTATAATAATAATAATAAAAACATAACCTATCAGAAGATGAAATTCTTAGCTATAGATCTTTTGTTAAGACGACAATACTAAAGTAAGTGTTAATCAAAGTAGTTTTTATTGAGCTCAGGGTATTATTTTATGATTTTTCCACAGTTTTTCTTAATGCTTCATTCATTTTTTTAAAACTGGCTAAAATATCATCTTCCATTTTTTTTGAAGCTAACTTAACACCTATTCCTGAAAATATTTCTTTATTGACAAAATTGACTTTTTTATCAGATAGTTTTTCAATTAAAAAAATTCGTTCACCTGCAAATATCTTTGAAAAAAAGAATTGTCCTCTCCATCGTAATTCATGGTTAGGAATAACTTTTGTAATTTTTGGATGATAAATTCTATTCTTTCCTCCTACTGTATTTAGATGAATTTCTAATTTACTACCTATGGAAAGTTCTCCTATTATTTTTACAAGTATTGGATTCCATTGTGAATAATTTTTAAAATCAGTAAGTATTTTCCATATAATTTCTGGTCGAGAATTTATTTGAATTTCGGTAGCAAGTTCCTTCAATATGTAAATTAATAAATTAATATCTTTTTAACATTTGCTTAAATCTTAACAAATGTAACAGACGCATTATTCCATTCTTTTAAGATACAATAACATTAATGCATTTACTATTGAACATGCTACTGAGCTTCCTCCTTTTCTGCCAATATTAGTAATATTAGGGATAGAAGTTTTCGAGAGCTCTATCTTAGATTCAATTGCAGAGACAAAGCCTACTGGTACTCCAATTACTAATGAAGGAGTAGTTATCTTTTCCTTGATCATTTTAATGAGTTCATATAATGCAGTAGGTGCATTCCCTATTACAATTATACTTCCATTCATTTCTTCTGTCGAGGTTCGCATAGCCATTTCAGCTCGAGTTTTATTAAACTTTTTTGCATCATTAATGACATTAATATTAGAAATATTACAAATACATTTTAAATTTAGTTTCATAAGGGAATTTTTTGAAATGCCTGATCGTACCATTTCTACGTCAGTAATGATGTTACATTTATTTTCAATTGCTTGGAAGCCATATTTAATAGCATCATTATTAAACAACAACCTTTCTTTATGAGCAAAGTCAAAATCTGCTGTTGCATGAATTACTCTTCTAACAATATCCCATTCATAGTTTTGATCATAAATATGTTTTCCAATCTCTCTGTCTATAATTTCGAAGCTGCTTTTTTCTATATCAAAAGATTTATGAGACATTGATCTTTTTTCAGCATTTTCATTCATTTCTTTTTCAGATAATTCTTTTTTCAACTTCGATTGCTCGTTCCAAAACAAGTTTTACCATTTTTTCATCAACTCCGATATGATCTGCAATAAGAATATTTGAAAAAGGATATTTTTCCATTGCATTTTTGATTTCCTTTATCACATCACTTTTTATATGTATTCCTTTATGTAAAAAATAAGGCATTATCAATATTACTTTGGGATTTTTTTTAATAATAGAATTAATTCCGTTTTCTATATTTGGTTTATCTAATTCGAGAAAACAAAATTCAACATTTTTATAAAATTTTGCGATACTCTTGATGGTAAAGATAAATGCCTCTCTTGCTCTTCTATCTGAACTTCCATGACCTATAACAAGAACATCACATTCTATATCATTGAATTGGATAAGATTATCAGATTTTAATTTTGTTAATCTGTCCCTAATTACTGATGAAAGCATTTCTGAGTAACAAAGAGGTTTTGTAATAACCAATTTTAGACCTAATTTCTTTGTAATCTCTGCAGTTTTTTTAACAGCCTCCTTTAATTTCATTCCAGGATAAAGAAAATAAGGCATTACAGTTATCAAATTGACCTTTTCGTTTATACAATTTTTAATTCCTTCCTCAATATAAGGAGGTCTTACTTCCAAGAAACAATAATTTGAATAAATATATCCCCCTTTTTCTTTAGCTTTTTGTGAAATTAGGAATAATTCTTCTTGTACTTCATATTCTTTGCTACCTCTGTCAATTATCAAAAGTGCTTTTCTCATTTGAAATTCACTCGTGATACGGCTATAGTTAAATTTGGGGGAAATTTTTGTTTTGGGATTAATAAAGTTCCTTGTGAACACAAAATAGATGAAGCTTCTGAAACACTTGTTATTCCCTCGAATTTTTTAACAGTCTCTGAGGGATTCGGAACCGATATTTGCTGTAATTCTTCCTTTTCATAAAGAAATAAAGGAATATTAAACTCTTTAGCAAAATCATCCAATCCCTTTACCTTAATTTTCTTTTTAATTGAAGAAAGACTTTTAATTGAATCAAAACTCAAACTATTTTTATTAAAAATATTTCTAATACCATTGAGTATTTCTTCTTTGGTTGTATCCCAATGAAGGCCTATACCAACAACTAATGTTTTAGGTCGATAAATTACTGATTTAGAAAGAATTGCGTTATCAGTAATTATTCTATCTGTAATAACTATTCCACCTTTAAATAAGATGTCTTTTATATTATCAATATCTTTAATAATAACTACATTCTCCGGTAGCTTAGTCATTTTCCACCAATTACTCTCTCCTGTATCTTGAAAAATTGCAATTTTCTCATTATTTACCATATGAGCACTTATTTTTGTTACGTTTTCATAGCTATTTATTATCCAACCGAATTCATTACCAATTAAGTCAACGCTGATGGTTTGATTAACATCAGCAGCTGTAGTTATTACAGGTACAGAATTAAGAAAAGAAGAAACATAACGTGTTAAGGCATTAGCCCCTCCTAAATGACCAGAAAGTGTACTAATAACAAAATTTGCTTGATCATCAATAACTAAAACGGCAGGATCTGTTTTTTTATCTACTAGAAGATTTGAAATTAATCGTATTACTGCACCTAAAGAAAAGATACATACAAGAGCATCATTTCCTTTAAAGAGATCTGCTATTATTTTCTGAGCTGGATCGTTAAACCAAATAATATCGGAATTTTCATAATAAAATTTGTTTGGAACATAAATCTTAGCATTCACAATATTTTTTTTGATAAGTTCAGCTATTTTAATACCATTTTTTGTTATGGCGAGAACTGCAATTTTCTCTTTCAAATCTTTTAGATTATTAGTTAGTTAATTTAATTCTTTCCATATTTGAAATCAGTATATATTAAAATATATTCTAAAAAAATTTAAATTGTTTCAATTGATATATTTTTTGATTTTAAACAAATAAGGTCTATGGATATTGTCCACATATTTTGCCATCAAAATCGAACATAATTACAACAATTTCTATCGATTTGTTAGAATGGTCATACATTTCCGACTGAACATGTTTACATATTAGATTGAAAAAATTTTTGATATTGTATTGATTGATTATTTCAGAAACATGTCTAGCAGTATTGGCTTTTCTTATCTCATTAATAATTTCTTTAGAATCAACACACTTGGAAGCTAAATTAGTCATAAACTCTATACTTACATGAGAACCTCTTACATGAGTTTGTTTTATTCCCATGGCCATTTTAGTTAATTTACCAATAAATCCAGCAATAATAATTTTTTTTATGTTTCTATTTGTACACTGTTTAATTGTATATCCAGAAAAATCCCCCATTTGAATAAAGGCATAGTCAGGAAGATAATTATATATATTTTTTATAAAATCTTCACTTCTACCGCCAGTTGTTAATACAACAATATCAGTACCAAGCGAAATAGCAACATCAAGACTTTGTCTAATTGATGCTGCAAAGGAAGCCGTAGAATAAGGAAACACGATTCCTGTTGTTCCTAAAATAGATATTCCTCCAATTATTCCCAATCTTGGATTATCTGTCTTTTTTGCTAATTCTTCTCCCTTAGGAACATATATAATAACTTTTATACCCTTTTGAAGCAGTAAAGATTTTGCTGATTGAGAAACAGCATATTCTATCATTTTTTTTGGTACAGGATTAATGGCAGCACTTCCTATTTCTAGTCCGAGCCCTGGTCTGGTTACTCTTCCAACTCCAATTCCCCCATCAATTTCAATTAATCCTTTGTTATTGGTCAAAGATACTGTAGAGCATATCTCTGCGCCATGGGTTACGTCTGGATCATCTCCCCCATCTTTTATTACTGCACTAGTAACAGACTGATTATCTTGATTAATTCTAGTCCAAGCAATCTTTAATTTAGCTATTTT
>DASSVK010000038.1:0-8759 GCA_035706205.1 Nitrososphaeraceae archaeon
ATCTGAAAGAGTAAAGAAGATGAATTTATTTTAAAAAGGGCAAATCAGGCAAATATCAAAGAAGAGGAAGAGAAAGGCACAACTGTTAAAGTAGATGTAAAAGATGACGCTACCTCTGACTAATGAAAAGATATCTACATATAGATAAAAGAAAAGAAAAAAATATAGAATAAATAAAAAATTTTTAAAAATCATATTGTTTTACAGAATTAATGTTTTTATTAACAATTCTTTAAATTTAAGAAAATACTTTAAAGTAAAAATTATTGCATAAAAATTAGATAAAGTGTTTAAAAAATGATAAATAGAAATTTCATAGATATTATTCTTGATCATTGGATCATATATGTGTCACCAGACTACTAGAGTCATAGCCTGAGTCTATTATAGTATCATTATAATCCGGTCACACAAGTGATGCTTATTAGTTCAGGTTATGACAATAATTATTCTTATAATTTAAAATTCAGATCACATTACTAATACTTAAAATTTTAATAACCTACTCTTTTAGTAATTTTTACCTTTGATGGGCCGGTCGTCTAGCCCGGTAGGATACAGCATTGGCATTGCTGAGATCGTAGGTTCGAATCCTATCCGGTCCACCTAACTAGAAGTGTGTTTAATAAAATTTAATTAATTAATAATAAAATTTTTTTATCATTTGACTTATAAGGATTATATCTATTATTCATTTTAGAACTACAAAATTGTGTCAAAATCAGTTGATTATCGTCTCTTTGCAGCTGTAAGTTTTTGATATATATAACTAAGTTCAATTCAAATACAAAATATATTTTTTTAATATATTACTAATAACCGAAGATATGATATCCACTTTATTAATTGACAAAGAGGCAGATTTTTTACAATCCCCTTCTTGCTTTAGATTACTTTAGGTTTTATCGTTACAGATTGTTTTTTTTTCTCGTGATAATTATTTTTTATAATACTTTTGTAAAGCTATTCTTTAAATTTCATATTGTATATTTTTTAGTGAAATGAAGGCAGCTGTATATCATGAACATAATAAAGATCCACGAAGAGTTGTAAAAATAGAAGAGATAGAAGTTCCTAAAATTAAACATAACCAAGTTCTTATAAAAGTTGAAGCAGCATCTTATAATTACAATGATCTATGGGGAATATGGGGAGAACCAATTAAGATTCCTCTTCCTCATATTTCTGGAAGTGATGTTTCTGGAACAGTGGTAGATACTGGAGAAAATGTTTTAGATATAAAAAAAGGAGACAGAATAGTAGGACATCCCAATCTAACCTGTAGAATATGTAAGGATTGTACTTCTGGCAAAGAATATGATTGTCGTCAAAGACAAGTATGGGGCTTTCAAACAGGTCCCTTATGGGGAGGATTTGCTCAATATACATATTTACCAGAAGTCAATGTTATAAAAATTCCTCATAATGTTTCGTTTGAAGATGCAGCAGCTATTTCTATGGTTGGAATGACAGCTTGGCATATGTTAGTTACTAGAGCTAACATTCAACCAGGACAAACTGTTTTGATTATGGGGGGTGGAAGTGGTATGGGAATAGCAGGTATTCAAATTGCAAAGCTGTTTAATTGTGATGTTATTGCAACAGCGGGTAACCAAGAAAAAATGGATAAATGTCTTGAATTAGGTGCCGATCATGTTGTAAACCATAGAGAATCTGATTGGTACAAGAAAGTTAGAAGTTTAACAAAGGATCGAGAAGGCGTAGATATTATTTTTGAACATATAGGAAAATCTGTATTTGCGCAAGAAGTTAGTCTATTAAATATGGGAGGTACTTTAGTATCTACTGGAGCAACAACAGGATACGATTCAAAAATAGACTTGAGATATCTATTCTTTAGAGGATTAAATCTTATCGGAGCTACTCAAGGAACACGTGGAGGATTAGAAGAAGTAATCAAATGGACAAGTAAAGGAAAAATAAAAGCAATAATAGATACAGTTTATCCTTTTGAAGATATGGTAATGGGCCACATAAAAATGATGGAATCACAATTATTTGGAAAGTTAGTTACTACTCCACAAAAATTGTAATTAGTATATTTAAAATTTTTTTAAATAATGGTCTAACAATTGATGTAACAGAAATAATATATTGTAAGAGATGCAATTCGCTAAAGAATATAAATTATAAATCGTATAACTTTATATCTTCATTTCTTTACAACATATTATGGTAAGTCTCTTTGGCGCTTTTGCTATACATAATCCTGAATCTTGTCCTATGAACAATGTGGAGGCTAAAAAAGTATTTCTTGAAATCAAAGATAAGCTAGAACAAAATAAATTAAAATATGGAGTAAAAAATATTGAAGCATTCTACATGTCAGTACTTGAACATGAATGGATGGTAATTTTCGAAGCAGAAAGTGCTCATGATATAGAGAGCCTATGTATTGAGGCAGGACTAGGCTTGTTTAATACCGTAAAAATTGTAGGTCTAAAAAGATATGATGATGTACATAATAAAATTGGAAAATGAAGAAATAATTTATTGTTCCTAACTATAGAACTACAAAATTGTGTCAAAATCAGCAGTTGATACACCTCCAGGCCCATTTAACAACAAGGCTTTGAATCTTTATATCAATTACTAGTAATATAATAGACTATAATAAAATAACATCTATCAATATTTTCTAGCGATAAACCAATTGATTAGAATTTCCAAGCTTTTGCTCAAACCAGTATTGTAGATTCAACGTAACTTAGGAATCAACTAAAAAATTCTAAATAACATAAAAAATTCTATAAAATGTAGAGTCAGAGTATTTAGTATTATTATGAATATTGCATTAAAGACCGAGCTGACTTACCTCAAATAGCTGCATTTATTTGTGTAATTGAATAAGTTATCATATGGATTACAAGAAAGAGTTTATCGTATCAAAAATTGAGACTTCAAAAGATAACAGTCCTTATGTTTACGTATCGATCTATCCTAAGGACCATTTTTCTCCTACTAGAAGACAGCAAGGTTTTCCCGAAAACCCTTTTGGAGTAGCAGCAATACCTATTACTTCATTGGATGATTTGAAGAATTTACCTAAGAAAATATCTGATGCTATAGAAAGCGCATTTGGTAGAGGTAGGAGTGATATATCTTCAGAATCAACTACATTTAAAATGAATGTCAGAGAATTTGAAGAACTTGGGATAAAAAACGGAGATAAGGTTACTCTAGAAATTAATATATCTAGAAATAATGATATCATAGCATGAGATTGTTAAGAGATCCTACCGTATTATTACTAATCTTCTTAACTTAATGGAGTAGTCCTAATCCGTCTGTTATCAATGATACAAGTATTATAAATAGTTTGACTCCTATTTTATATGTTTGAAAATTGGATACATAGGTTTGACAATTTAAGTGTGATGAACTATTAATATGGTAAAGCAGGGAATGCTTATGTTTTCTTTAATTGTTAAGCATATTTTCATATAGAAAAATTCGCAGCTTATGAAGAGCAGTGTATCAATATATTTTATAATATATTATCAGAAATATCTGATTAATATTTTAACAAATAAGTTACCAAATTAATAAATATCAGTTTACCGATCTCAATTATATGTCATGTTAGAAGCCCTCTGAGCCCTTTTGGCTAAATTATTTTTTAATATTCTTAGAGCAAATATCGCTATTTTAAAACAATCTGTATGCTGATAGAAATAACTTAAAAATGAAAGTTTTGGATTATTGTTGTATATTCTCCATTATTTTACTAGCATCTTCATAGGTAAAAGCTTTTAAAGTTATAGTACGTGCATTACCTTGACTTCCAATAGATAATAGACAAGACATCAATGCTTCATCATTAGGAGCCTCTACTATTGATATCCCATCATATTTACCAAACGTATAATATGTTTCTATTAGTTTACCTCCAGCATTTTCTAACTTGGATTTAAAAATATTAACTCGTTTTGGAGATTCTTTTACATTTTTTATCCCCTGATCAGTATAATTCCAGAGAAGTATATAGAAAGCCATTAAATGTTGATAAAATACACAAGATATAACCTTATCGTTTCAATAACTTGATAAATAATTATTTCATTTATATTGATAGTACAAGTTGAATATATAACTAAAGCTCAGAAATAATTCTGAAGATTTACAACGAGCTTTAGTATTTCAGGGTGGTGGTTCTTTAGGAGCATATTAAGCTGGTGTATTTTATGTTCTATATCATAGGGTTAAAAAAAAGATTTATCTGAAAATCAAAATGTATTTGATGTAATTACTGGCACATCAATAGGTGCAATGAATGTTTCTATAATTATAAACCATTGTGTAGAAAATAAAGAAAAAGATACTAACAATATAACAGAAGAAGAAAAATCAAAACATATTCGGAAATATTGGAAAGGATCTCCAGAAAAAATCTTGAATTTTTGGAAGAAAATTTCTTCACACTCTACCTTTTATGATTTTGTATTATCTTTGACAAAAAATAGTTGAGGTTTCAATAAAAATATATCTGCTCAAATGTTTCGATATTATAAGTATTTTGTGGAGTCAATTATATCGTAGGAGTCATTAAGAAGATATTATTCGACAAAGAAAAGAATTGTTAATGGAGAGCCTTATGTCTTTAGTCCTTTATTTTATCCACCATTTCCTACTTCACTATTTAACAAATTCTTTGACTATTCACCATCAGCTTGGTGGTATCAGTATAGTAATCAACCATTAAAGGAAGATTTATTGGATTTTGCACCTAAACTAGAAGAAATGACGACCATCATAAAGAGGAAAGAGGTATAAGAACTAGCATAGATCAAAATGAACCACGATTCCTTTTGATTGCAGCAAATATTCAAACAGTCAAGCCTGAAACATTTGACAGTTATGATGCTACAAATAATATTACTATAAATCATGTTCTTGCTAGTACTGCAATACCTATCAACTATCCATATATGGAAATTAATAGAAATAAATATTAGGACGGCAGAATATTGAGTGATACTCCAGTAAGAGAGCTTATTAGTAGTCATAACACTTTTTGGACAAAAAAAGTATGAAAGTAATTTAGACTCTTTATTGGATTCTAAAGATAATAATTTAACTTTTGACAATTGGGACAATTATTATAAAATACAAAAAGAAAAACATACTCCAAATCTAATTTACATCCTGCTAAAGAAGAAGAAGGTAACATACCACCATTATATGATTATGATATGACCCAGAATAGAGAAAAAGATATACGCTTCCATGATAGAACTGATTATGACATAAAGCTTGCACAAGATATATCCGATTATCATGATTTTGTAGGTAATAGTAAAGAAGAAGGAAGAAGAGATATCTAATTCCGTAAAAACTTGAAATTATTCTGAAAAATGTAAAAGAGATTAGTAAATTCAGTTAGGAAATGCTTCGACTACTATGCGTCAAATTTTTGTACTTAATATTTGTGACGTAAATATAGAGAAAACATAGAATGAGTGATATGACTAAGAAATATTACCAACTGGCTCCTGATTTGACAATATGTAGAATAGTTAACGGCATGTGGCAGGTTGCAGGTGGACATGGATATATAGACCATGAATTGGCAATAGCAGATATGATGAGATATCATAATGCTGGTTTTACAAGTTGGGATCTAGCAGATATTTATGGCCCAGCAGAAGATTTTATTGGAGAATTCAGACGTAGGTTATTGACACTAAAAGGAAAAGAAGTACTTGAAAGAATTCAGACATTAACAAAATGGGTCCCACAACCAGGAAGAATTACACGTTCTATAGTTAAGGAAAATATAGAAAGATCTCTTCGCAGAATGAGTGTTAGCTCTCTTGATTTACTTCAATTCCACTGGTGGGATTATAACAATCCGTATTACCTAGATGCTCTCAAATACCTATCTGACCTCCGTGATGAAGGAAGAATCAGACATATAGGTCTTACAAATTTTGATACTGAACGTATACAGATCATGATAGATTCAGATATACAATTTGTATCAAATCAAGTTCAATATTCAATTATAGATCGTAGACCAGAAGTAAAGATGATACCATTTTGCTTGGAGCATAATATCAGTCTACTTGCATATGGAAGCATTTGTGGAGGATTTATATCAGAGCATTATCTAGGAAGAACACGACCACCATCAATTACTGAGTTAAATACATTAAGCTTACGAAAGTACATGAAAATGATAGAGGCTTGGGGAGGATGGAATTTGTTTCAAGAGCTTTTATCAACTCTAAAGAGAATTGCACAAAAGTTCAATGTAAGCATTGCAAATGTAGCAACGCGATATATTCTTGACAAGTCAGCAGTAGCGGGCGTTATTATCGGTGTTAGACTTGGAATAGCTGAGCATAGAAACAATAATGCACAGGTATTCAACTTTAGTTTGGATAAGTCAGATTATAATGATATAGATGCCGTATGTAAAAAGTCAAATGACTTGTTTGAGATAATTGGAGATTGCGGTGATGAATATAGATGATTATTACATTATTTTCATTTGATAATTTTACTTTATTTACTCAATAACAATATATTAAAAAATAGGATAAAATTTCAAAGACTAATAATAATAATGCTGTAAACCATTGATTTGGTAAATCAATTGTATTCTGATTTTATTATATATTTAGTATTTGGAGTAAATTAATATGTAATAATAATAGATACAACAAAGGAACAATTTATAAATTTACTGAATTTATATTACAAAATATCAATTTCATCACTATTAAAATAATGAATTGCTATCCAATACAATTTATAAATTTAATAAATATTTTTAGTCTAGAATTTTATATATAAATAATCAGATATGAAATGTCTATTAACTTTTGGAATACTGATTATGTCAATATTTTTTTTGACAACAACAAGTATGATTAATGCACAAATAGAAACTAATATCATTAACATGACAAATACAACCACCACTAAAGATCTTACTGTAAGTATAGGTGAATTACTATTAGTATTGAAAGGAAAAGGTGAAGGAATGAGATTAACACATATTGATAAACCAGAACTAGAAGTGTCTTGGTCAGGTAATGGAACACTAAATGGAAAAATTCCTATAATGGATTTGGGAACTGCTTGGTCTACTTTAAAGGATGATGGCTATATGCACACTAAAGGTCATGGAATAATTATAACATTCGATAATGAGGTAGCAAAATATACTTTTAGTGGGATTGGAAAGTTTGATGACAATGGAAAATTAAGAAACTTGGGATCTGTGAATTTTGATACTACTGATAATGGAGTACTATCTGTACTAAATAATATAGTTGGAGTATATGCAGATGAAATAGATCAAAATGGAAATTCAATAACCAAGATATGGAAACTAAATAAATAAATAACTATGGGTATACAAAAAGTAATAGCATTGGGTAAACAGAAAGAAGTTAATTTTCGTGCTAGTTATACTAGAATGGGTAATAAATTAATTATTATTGTTCCTAAAAAATATCATGAAGATATTGAACGAATGGAAAGACCTGTTGAAGTTATTGTAAAAGAAATAGAGAGATAGCAAGAAATGAGTTCTAATACTAATACTATCAGCACCAAAAACAAAAACATCTTGATAGTTGATGATGATATTGAAACTTCCTCTAAATATAAAAGATGGTTGGAAGAAGAAGGTTTCAATCTAACTTTGATAAATGACCCTAATTTAGCAGAACAAAACTTTAATCCCGAAAACTATGATCTTGTTTTAATTGGTTTTAGAATGTCTATAATGGATGGTTTTGATCTTTATAATAAGTTACATTCTTTATCAAAAAAAGTACTAAAGGATACATCACCATCAAATGATTTCAGAGTATGTTTTATGACTTCCTCAAGAATAAATTATACAGCATTAGCCGAGATACATCCAGAATTTGGAGAGGAATGTTATGTTTGTAAAGAAATTCCAAAAACAGATTTCATCAAACATGTTTATTCCCTAATATCAGTTGACAAATCAAAATAATAACAACAATAATTTGAGATGAAATGAGCTCTTCTAATTCTAATTGTAACAATATTTCTAATATGTTATTAAATATATAGCAAAACGATCTAAAAAATAAATAATAATAAAAAATGAACTCTAAAAAAGAACCTTTAATAACAGTAAATTTCTCTAGAGAAGAGATATTTGCATTATTAAATATATTATCTAATGATGATTGTCCATATCCGATATGGGACGATATAGCCAATAAAATACGAATGAGTAACAAAGGCAAGAAAGAGACGCTGTAGAAAAAAACAAGATATGATGAATGAATGAGCTCTTCTACTACTAAAAGTTATATTGTTACTGCTATTATGTTTTATTTATCAGAAAGTCTAGCTATAGAGGTACAACAATATAAAAAATGAATATTTAATAGATAGTTATGAAATATTTTTTTATAAAATATGAGAAAAGAGATTACTCAATATACTCTGCTTGTTGCAATTTTAGCTCTTCTTATCTATATTGCTGTTGTCAGTACTGGAATGATAGCAACAACAACTACTCAAAATGAAAATTCTATAGATAAAATACAAGATTCTGATTTAGCCTCTTATGAATTAGTATCAGGTAGTTTAGATTATGTTAATAAAGCAGACATGAATAGAGCTACTCAGACAGTACTTTTAAATGGGATAACTCTTAATTCTAGTGAATTTATTATATTATATGATTCAACTCCCTATGCAAGTAAAGGACATATAGCATTAAATTTACCATGTGATCCTCAAGA
>DASSVK010000039.1:0-11568 GCA_035706205.1 Nitrososphaeraceae archaeon
TTATCGTTGATTGTGATATTAAACTAAAATAATAAATCATTTATATAATAATATATGAAATATAGAAGTAGAACGGAAATAGTGGGTAATATACTGGATGCTGCAAATGGAAGAGCAACCAAGACAAAAATAATGTACAAAGCTTTTCTAAGTTATGCACAATTAAAGGAATACCTTTCTGTTTTGACAGAAAACAATCTAATAGAATATCTGGACGGGACTCAAACATTCAAGACTACAGAAAAAGGATTAAACTTTCTCAAGATGAATAATGAGATTGGAGAATTATTACAAACTACAACAAACAAACTACAATCAAAATAATAAATTCATTTAATAATTTTTTGAAATACTAAAATATATACACAATATTAATTTTAGTGGTTCTATATAATATTTATTTATTTTAAAAATAA
Source organism: Nitrososphaeraceae archaeon (assembly GCA_035706205.1). GTDB lineage: Archaea > Thermoproteota > Nitrososphaeria > Nitrososphaerales > Nitrososphaeraceae > TH1177. The sequence goes on from DASSVK010000039.1 coordinate 417, forward strand.
TGACGAGTATATCTAATTATTATTATGACGTTAGACTCTTTTCTTCTCACTATAGATATTTATTTATAGATACTAAAAAGTTTTCATATTAATCTATATATAATAATAAATGGCTATAATGATAGTCTATATTCATCTTATTGTAGTTTTTTAAAAAAATCAACTATTATAACATTATATTCAAAGAATATTTATTCATCATTCGGATTTCAGATATACTAGAAGTATATTATATGTAAATATTGAATAAAATAGTATCAACAAAAAGAACTAGTGCAATATATTTAATAATTGTACTAGGATCCGGAACTATTTCTTTTATGTACCCATCATTTATAATCTGAGCACAAGCCGAATCAGATTATAATGACGAATCTGATAAAGAGAATAATAAATTAAATAGAATGGAAGACAATGATGAGGAATCAGATAATGATGAATTAAAAAATGATGACAATAATTCATACGAAGACAATAAGGACGAGATAAAAGAAGCATCATATGGTAGTGACGGCAACAACAACTATTACGAAACCAAAGATAGCAACAGTGTCTTTGTAAAGAAACTTAAATGTAACAATATTAATGTAAATCTCAATTGAGTAGATGCTGATTTAGGATTACCAAATAGTGATGATTCAATAGCTGAAGCACAAACACTAGACGAAGGAACCGATTTCTTTGTAAGCAATAGTGAAAAGAGACAATCAGATTCAAACACAGACTCTGGAATTCTATGTATGAACAATAACAATAGACAAGGAGAAACACCAACACCATCAGAAGAATTAGCTAATTTGAATGTAATAAAAAATGTCGAATGTGAGTCTAATGGTGGTTCCCCTAATAATGCAGCTGTGTGTGATTTTGTAGAAGCAAATATTTCATCAGAAGATTATGAGATGTCAGTAACTGGAAATAATCCAAATCCAGCATTTCAGATAGGTGGAATAGTAACTGATACTCTAGGTAATGGTAAAGGATTACCAATTATAGGAGTTATATTAGAGCCTTAACTCCTATTTTTATTTAGTTTAGATTTTCTTTCAAGCAGATTTAATCATATATAAAATAATCTATTAGTAATCTTCAAATAGTTTAAATCAATGATAATATGACTTTTAGATTTTTTTTGAAATAGTAAAAAACTATTATTGTCAATTAATAGGTATAACTTAACAATTTAATGTTTTTTCTAAAATATAAAAATAAATCTTATATTATATCTTCTTAATTACTATAACATTATGCTCTTATTTCTCCACTGCTATCAGTATTAATCCAAATACAGCTACATAAAATTAATATGAATTATATTGACTTTATCTATTCAGTCTACAAAAAACTTTTTTATACTACCTTGGATTTTATCAGTTAAATGATTTAATTTTGAAATTATGAAACAATCAATATATGTACCTAAAAATATATCATATTATGGTAAATCAATAGTATGGACCTCATCTTCACAACTTAAACACATAAACCTATTACAACTATCACACCACTGTATTTCAATGGAGCTACCACATGAATCACATTTAGGTCCTTTTCCTCTAGTAACCGCTTGTAATATGGAAAAAGCTAAACCTGTTTTTATTTTAGGTAAGAGAAACTTTACCAAGTCAGTTATTGTTACTATACCTACTAAATCATTATTTTGATCGACAATTGGAATCTTTCTGATTCGATTTTTTAACATAATTTTTACTACTTTTTCAACTGTTGTATTCCGGTCTACTGTAATAAGTGGATGTGAGGCCAAATCTTCAAGAGGTGTGTCACGAGCATATCTTCTTACGAGGTCTCGTTCGGTGATTATTCCAAACGGTTTGTTATTTTTAGTTATAATAATACTTCCTACTCTTTTCTCAGTCATCAAATCCGCTGCATGAGATGCTATTTTTGAGATATCTAAAGAAACAACATTTGTAGACATTATATCCTCTATCTTAGTATTGCTGTCTTCTACAAATGACTTCATGATATAATATACTAATTATTTGTGAAAACTATGTTATATACATTAATGTATCCTTTTTCGTGTTTATAGTCAATTTTTTTATTTTAACAAATCATAAAATTTAAATTTTTAATCCTATATACTTTCCCAATTATTTCCATTGAGCTAGAGTATAGAATATTCTAATTGGTAACAAAAAAAGTTTGTTATAATAAAAGCTATATATAAGATAGTAATATCTCCATAACATAGACTCTTATTTTTGCACAGCTATCGGTATTACTTCCGACGGGCCCGTAGTTTTGTAGGGCTCATCTAATTTATCCATAATTTATATATTTAATAGGTTTGTAGGAGAAAAGACAAGGATATGAGGGTCTCTAACCTTTTTGATTGCTTGTATTATAATCATCATTATGATTATTATAATGACTCTTACTAATCTAACTATAAAGATTTGTTCATTGAAATTATCCTATTAATATGGTAAATGTTGATTAATTATAGATTTCATTATCTCTTAATATATTTAACATTGATGATTTCTGTTACACAACAATTTTTGCATAGGCAAACATTATTTAATTTCTATTTTATTGATTATAATATTAGTTAAATTAAGTCATGCTAAATAATATTTTATAAAATTTTTTGTCATATGGAGAAAATTGAAATTATTATAAAATATAAAAAAACCTAATTATAAATTAAATAACTTTTGATATATAAGTATATTAAATCGCTTCATTCTTAAAGTCCAACTGAATGGCTAATATCAGAGAGCCACAAAGTCCCATCCATCCGCACGAACACAAACTCGTTCGTTCATTGGGTTTGCTAGATGTGGTGATGATTGGAATAGCAGGGATGATTGGTGGTTCTATATTTGTGCTTACTGGTCCTGCAATTGGGCTTGCAGGAAGTTCTGTCATTCTTGCTTTCATCCTTAATGCAATTATTACGCTTTTTACAGCAATGGGCTATGCTGAATTAGGCTCTGCAATGCCAGAAGCTGGTGGAGGATATTTATGGGTAAGAGAGGGACTACGTCGTCCTAACGCTTTTATTAGTGGCTGGATGGCATGGCTAGCACATATTATTGCTGGTAGTTTATACGCAGTTGGCTTTGGTTCCTTTTTTGTAAGTTTATTGCAGATGACAAATATTCTTCCTATAGAAAGTCTTTTTGGTATTATTCCTCTAGATAAATTAACTGCTGTTGCAGTTGTAGCAGTATTTACTTTTATAAACATCAAAGGAACCTCAGAGACAGGAAGAGTAGGCACTATAATAACAATAGTACAGCTAGTAGCAATTACTTCAATTATAATTGCAGGATTTTTGGTCATGTCCTCTAATCCTAATAATAGCTGGCAATCTAATTTTGCAGATTTTCTCCCTATGGGTTTTGCTGGACTAGTAGCTGCAATGGGTTTAACATTTATTGCATTCGAAGGATATGAAATAATAGTTCAGACAGGAGAAGAAATTAAAAATCCTAAAAGAAATATTCCAAGAGCAATTTTCATATCTCTTGCTCTTGTTGTAATCATGTATTGTCTTATTGCTTTTGTTTCTATTGGAGCTATTTTTCCTGATATACCTTCATGGCAGTTCATTGGTCAAAATGGTGAATTAGGAATAATGAAAGCAGTAGAATTATTTTTACCATATGGAGCCTTCATAGTTTTAGCAGGAGGATTAGTATCTACTCTTGCTGCACTAAATGCAACTACTTTCTCTTCAGCAAGAGTTGCTTTTGCAATGGGACGACATTATAATTTACCTCATCGATTAAGTGCTATTCATCCTAAATTTAAAACACCTTATGTTTCTGTTATATTATCATGTATTATTATGGGAGCAATGGCTTATTCTCTTCCTCTTGAAGATATTGCACATGCTTCAGGAGTCATATTTTTACTTTTATTTACTCAGGTAAATCTTGCAGTAATAAGTATACGAAGAATGTATGGCGATAAACTTGATTATGGATATAAAACACCGTTCTTCCCATATGTTTCTATAATAGGTATAATATTAACAATAGGATTGGCTGTTTATCTTTTAATTACAGCTCCACTTAGCTGGGCTATTACTGCATTATGGGTTTTAATAGGTTTCACTATCTATCGTATCTTTACATTTAAAAAAGAGGTAGAATACTATTCGCCTTTAATAACAAGTGAAGGAAATCTTGTAAGAAAAGATTTTAGAATTCTACTACCTTATACTCCAGAAAATCCTGACAGACTAATACGATATGCAATAAAAGTTGCTCAAGAAAAAGGTGGTGAAATCAATATCTTAAGAACAATAACAGTTCCCCATCAGACACCGCTCTCAGCAGGAATTGCATTTATAGATTCAGCAAGAAAGACATTTGATTCCCTTGAGGAGATATTAAATAGAGAAGATGTAGTCTGGCATTATTTTGTAAGAATTTCTCATGATGCCACTGAAGCAGTTCTAACAACAATTGCAGAACAAAAAATTAATTTAATGATTACAGATTATGAAACTATGAGAAGTAACAAAAAATTACAAACATTGCTAACCTGTGATGTTTTGGCAATTATTCCCCATAGTGAAGACTTTATAGTTTTGGAGAGAGAAAACAATGCCAATGAAACAAGACTTACAACAAAAGAGAATAAAAAAAATATGGTAATTTTATACGATAATGGAGATAATTCTGATGAAATATTAAGGGTTACAAGTTGGTTCATAAATATTGAAAAAATCAATTTGAATGTAGTTGCGATAAATAGAAAAGGTTTGAATAATTATAATAATAAAACCAATTCTAAATCAAAAAAATCTAGAAGCGATAAAGATGCTTCTACTTTTGCGAAACGACGAAAATTTTTCCAAGAAGCAGGAGTTGAACTGAATGAAATTTATGTAACGGAAGATGTTGAAAAAAATAGTACACAATTTGCAAAATTGATAGTAGAATCAATTATGAGATATAATCCAGATATAGTAATAACTGAGTCATATATAGGAAAATATAATCTGTTTAGCAGCACAAAATTTGCTCATTTATTGCTGTCTCAATTGAATTATCCAATAATAATCGTAAGGGACTATGCTATTCCATTTGTTAATATCGTAACACATAGTGTGAATAGAATTACTGGTAATTTAGGCCCAGTATATCTTGTAAGATTGATGAAAAATAAGATAAAATAAATAAAGTCTAATGTTTACCCCTCAAATAATTAATTTGTAAATCTTTCAATATTTGTTGTTTTAAATATCCTTAATTAAAGATATAGTAATTTTATTTATAATTTTATTTCTTTATTCATGATAAACCTTAACATTTCAATGATTATTTGTACCCTTTTTAATATACTTGAATGAATCTGTATGGTCATCAATATTATAATATTTTTTAAATTTTCTACTATATGATTTTCAAAAAGGCTATTTTTGTTTTTTTGTTCATTTCCATTTCTTTTCATTCTTTTCTCTTTAATGATTATATTTATATTTTAAAGAATTATATTTAGAAAATATTTCAGATAATTTTTTTCTTATGAGTATGTATTTTACCTTTAAAATAGTAGTTGGTCGATAAGCTAGATTAACATCATTCAACAAAAATCTAAGTTTCTAATAATAAAAGCTAATTACAAGATAGCAGTATTATGCAATAATCAAGTTTTAATTTAACTATTTTTAATTTGTTATACACAGCTAAAAATGCAAATTTTGAAATAAAGAACAATGGCAAACATTAGTTGGTACGTCCATCCTAATGATGAAAATATAATAGACAATTTTAAATTAAATTAGACTTAATTTTGTATAATCCACATATTCTAACTTTCACCAACAATCTGGAGATGCCAGAAACCCATATTTTGTACAATATTCTGCAGTATTGGAAGATTCTCCTGTCATTATATCATATACAGTCATAATAGCTAACATTGAAACAAAGAATATGTTGAAACCACCAAACACCCATTTTAAAATTCTTTTAATAGAAACTTTTTTTACCCATAACCGATTGCATAGATAACCGATAAAAATGATAGTTATATTTAATTTTATAGTTCATTTCTTGAATTGAGAATAATAGATAAATCAACAATCTTTTATTCTAGTTTCTATTATTGTTATTTGCTCAAGCTGGACTTGAGCTTCAAGGGTGTGGATGTTAGAAGTATGTTCCAATTCTTCTGACACCCCCGATTTCATTTACAATTTGTAATACTATTAGAAAAACGTAATTTTATATGTAATATTCATATTCAGAACAGTTACAATAGAAAATAGCTTGATTTATTTGATTGATACTGAATAAAATAATTGGACTATTAGTTGACTATCTCTTCTTATATTATAAATGCTAGAACAATAAGGCCAGTAAATGTCATTTCTGAAGGGTTAAAAATAAGAGAAGAAATGAAAAAAAATGCACAAGAATATTTATGGGTTCATGCTAATGAGATTGAAGATATATTTTCCTTGCAAGATATGTTTGGACTTCATCCACTAACGGTAGAAGCAATTTTGCATCAGAACCAACCTTCTAAAATTGAAGAATATGATAGATATCTCTTTGCAGTAATAGATGGAATTGTAGAAGATAATACATATGATAAAACAATAGAAGAAAGGATTAGTAAAGATAAAAAATTATCATCAGAGACGATTATGGAAGATGATTTGTATATGTATCTTGAAAAAAGGTGGATAATAACAATAAATTTTCATAATAATAATTTAGAAGAAAATATTAAGAAAAATATTAGAAAAATTATGCAACAACAACAAACAACATCATCACGACTATCTACTTTTACTACAACTACTTTTTCCAGTGGCAATAAAGAAAGATTTGATAATAATAAAAGCTACATATTAAAAAAAAGTGAATTAATTTTTAGGCTTGCTATAGAAGAAATGATACAAAGTTACTATCCAATTCTTGATAATATGAACAAAGACCTTGAACAAACAGAGGATGATATTTTAGATGAAAATATTAGCCGTTCTAATAAAAATACTAAATCTCAATTATCCCAGATTTTAATACTTCGAAAAAAAATTAGTTTTATAGAACTTACATTGGGTATGATATCTAGAGCAATCCAAGATTTTGTTAATAGAAATAATATTATCAATGACAAACAAATCTTTGACTCTAGTAATAGTTTAGATGGTTTACCACCAATATCATCGAATAACTTATCCAAAATCCATCTAAATCCTGATACAATAAGAAATATGCATTCAATGAATGATAGGATTCGCTATTTACGTAATGATGTAGAAAATATGCATCAGAGAATAATTAGTCTGAGAGAAACTTATAATTCTTCATTAAGTGCTAATTTAAATGAAACAATTAGAACTTTGACAGTAATTGCAACCATTGTATTACCATTGACATTAATTACTGGAATATATGGAATGAATTTTGAATTCATGCCTGAATTAACTTATGAATATGGATATTTTTATGCTCTAGGATTAATTGCAGCTGTTGGTGGGACTATGGTTTTTTATTTTAAAAGAAAAAGATGGATGTAGAATATAAAAATAGCAGATAATATATGACAATTAAGATACTACATCATTTTTATGAGATATTAATATAAATAAATAACAGTTTACAAAGTGATTTACTAATAAGTATATGACATTTATTTTTTTATTTGCAAATAATTTTCAGAATATTTTACCATATAATTTTTCATATCCTTTCTTTGGACAATAGATTAAATAAGTAAATTACAGAAGTATTAGATATGAATTATAGAAGTAGAACAGAAATAGCAGCAATGATACTAGATGCCGCTAATGGAGGAGCAACCAAGATAAAAATTATGTACAAAGCTATGCTTAGTTACAATCAGTTAAAGGAATATCTTTCTTTTTTAATAGAAATAACCTCATAGAGTATCTTGATGGTACTCACGAATTCGGAACTACAGAAAAAGGATTAAACACTAAAAATAAACAATGAAATGACAGAATTATTACCAACTACAATTGGAAATGCTAGATTAATTTAATATTTTTAATATACTAACCTATAAAATATTAATTTTTATGATCACTCTTATTAGTATCTATTTTAAAAAGTAAATCTCAGATATTACTTTATTACCATATCCTAGACTCTTATTTTAGAACCGCTATCGATATTACTCCCGACGGGCCAGTACTTTTCTCGGGTTTACTATTTCAAAAATTTTTAGTTTTATTAATTCTAAAGGTTTTGAAAAATGGCTAGTATATGATAAATCTCTTCTTACATCTAAATTTGATAAAAACGAGCTATAGGAAATAGATTATGATAAAGGTCATGCTATTTGTAATATTAATGATAAAATAATCTATATAATAAGATTATAGCAATAATAGTATTCAAATAAATTTTAATTTATGACTTTGTTTTATATCATTGCTCCTAGAATTAAATAATAGTAAGTAATTTGTGATAATATTATAATTATTATGAAGTGTTTATCTCTTAAACAACCATTTGCAGACTTATTAGCTCTTGGAGAAAAGACAATAGAATTAAGAAAATGGAATACCAAATTTAGAGGTAAATTTCTTATTCATGCTTCAAAAAATATAGATAAAGAAGCTTGTGAAAGATTAGATATTGATATTGACAAACTTGCAAAAGGTGCAATAATTGGTTCTGCAATTTTATATGATGTTAAGAAATATAAAAATCAAGAAGAGTTTAACAAGGATAAACAAAAACATTTTTCTATTATTAGTAAATATTTTGATGGATACACATATGGTTTCTTAGTTAAAGATGCTAGAATGTTTAAAAAATCGATTCCTTATTCAGGTAAACTTGGATTCTTTGAAGTGGATGATTCTAAAATGATAATTTAAACTTATTCTAATTATACAATATGAAAAAAGTAAATCTTTTGTACTTCTTCTTTATTACCATATAATAGACTCTTATTTTTGCACCGCTATCGCTATAAATTCCTCCTATGAATAATTCTATGACAGTAAATTTTGATTTATGTTCACAAACAAATACATTTTATAATTTACAGTAGATTTAAATTTATTTATCAACTTTTCGATGCCCAAAAAACTTTATTTTCATATAATTTTCCTATCATATAATAATAATAATATAAATTTACAAAATATTTTTTAATTTCTGTCAATTAAATTTGTTTATATGCATAATTTGAATTATTATTCTAAATTCTAAATATATTATATTAGTATTTAAATATTAGTTGACCAAATAACATTTATAAATCCATAATAACCTTTTCAGATGAGAAAAAAAATGAATTTATTAAGTCTGTTACCTCGTACTAATAATAAAAAATTATCATTTTTAATTAATAATTTTGGAGGTAATAATGCTAAATGAAAAATTTTTCTTCTAAAGGAATAAGATTTTCAGGTAATTCTATAAAGAGTTGTGTATGCTTTATCGACTTGGTAGATTCAACTAAAAATACCATTATAATGGATGGTTTAGAATATACTAGAAAATATTATTCTACATTTATAAATTCAGTATCAAAAATAGTTAAAAGTTATGGTGGTAAAGTTATTAAGAATATTGGAGATTGTTTATTATTATATTTTCCAAATACGTCTGATAATAAAAACGAAGATGCGTTTAGAGCAGCTATTGATTGTGGATTTAAAATCCTAGATTCTCGTTATGCTATTAACCAAGAATTGTCCAAGCAGCATCTTCCTCCATTCAGCTATAAAATTAGTATAGATTATGGTGTACTAGATTTAGCTATAGTTGGTGATTATAACCAGACAGATTTATTTGGGTCAACTGTGAACCTGTGTTCAAAGATAAATTCTTCTTCTCTTTCTATTGCAAATCAAATAATTATAGGAGATAATTTTTATAGAATTTTAAAATCTTTTTCCGATATTGCTAACAATTATAATTTTATAAATAATGGTGAATGTAAGATAACCGAAACTATTGGATACTCTACATACAGTATAAAAAAAGTTAATAAATTGTCAATTGATAATAGCAGTAATAACTACTCTCTCAGGAAGAAAATGATAGGTTCTTTTACTGACTATTTTATAGAACCTAAAAGTAAAGAAAAAGAATCAACTTTTTTTCATAAACAAAATAATAACAATAACAAAAGGAGACTAATTTTAGTTGATGATGACCCGGATATACTTTTTACTTTTGAAACATTTCTAAAGGATAATGGTTATGAAATAATTTCTTTTACAGACTCTACTGAGGCACTAAATTATATTAAAGACCTCTCAAATTTTGATGATTTATTAGTTATACTTGATATCAGAATGAAAGATATGAATGGATTTCAGTTACAACAACAAATAAAAACTATAGACCCAACAATTAAGATTATTTTTGTAACTGGTTTAGATATATCAGATGAAATATTAACTATAATTCCTGGTTTATCCAAAGAACAAATATTGATAAAACCAGTTGAGAAAAAAGTATTAGTAAGTACTGTCAAAAAATTGTTAAAGTAGTATAATTCAACTTTGTTATAGTTATTAAGATATGAGTAAATCTTGAATATTGTCTTCCTATTTATTATATACTAGACTCTTATTTTTGAACCGCTATCGGTATTACTCCCGACGGGCCCGTTATTATCAGTGTTCAAATACAACTTATTCTATATATATAAAACAACAATGAGTTATTTGTCATTGTTATAGGTTGGAAAATAAAAATGGTTTTAATTAATCATTACTAATTAATCAAATATTATATAGCTCTCTTGTAACCATAATTTCTTTTTGGTGTTCTACTATTGGTTCAGGATAATTTCTTATTGGAGAGAAATAATTAGTTGATTTGTCAATTGTAGAATTAACTGTATTACGGTACCATTCATGTATTTCATTGATAGGAACTTCTTCAAGTTCTGGAATCCATTTTTTTATGTAATTGCAATTTGGATCAAGTTTTTTTTGTTGTAACCATGGATTAAAGATTCTAAAAAAAGGTTGAGCATCACATCCTGTTGAAGCTACCCATTGCCAATTGCCATTGTTGAGAGAGGGGTCATAATCAACAAGTTTTAATGCAAAATATCTTTCTCCATATCGCCAATCAATATGTAAATCTTTTACCAAAAAAGACGCTGTTATTAGTCTAGGCCTGTTATGCATATGGCCAGTTTCATTTAGTTCTCTCATTCCTGC
>DASSVK010000040.1:0-3253 GCA_035706205.1 Nitrososphaeraceae archaeon
CTTCCGTAAGGAGAAGGGTAGCTATAGAAGATAGCATTGATGGAATGGAGGTGTAATCATCAAGCTTCGGCGAGATGTTCAGCCTGCCATCACCAACAACCCAACGCACCTGACTGAAAAAGTTATGTTAGTACACACAAAAAAACCTCAATTCTTTCTTCTTTAATCAACATTCAACAATTCAATTCAATTCAATTCAATTGATTCATTGATTGAATGATTAATTGATTGATTGATTGATTGATTTTTTTTATTTTGATTAAAGAGAAATTGATGACTCTACACTAGTATACGTAAAGGTCAAATGAATAACTAAGTATACACCCATCTCTATGACTATTACTATTGTTACTATATCTAGAGAAAAAGAAAAAGAAAAAAAGATATCACAATATCTTTTTTGACGATAATAATAATAAAAATAATATAATAATAAAAAACCTATACACGATGAAACATACATATTTTTTATTTATTCTTGTTTTTTATCATGTTCCTTTTGACGATTTTTTACAATTACTTTTAAAAGATCCCTGATCTCTCTTAACGATTCTATCAATTTTTTTTCATTTTTATAGTTTAAATTTAAAAGCAAATCCCTCCCTTGTTGGATCATAATTTTTTCATCTACTTTTATTCTTGTTTTTTTATGATCAGAAGCAGCAGTTATTTTTTTGTCAGTGAGAGAAGTTGGTTCATCTAGTAAATTATATTTATTTAGGCGAAGTAAAAGTATACAGTATTCTATCCAACTATATGTCTTCCATATGTTGTATTCATCTATATTCTTTTTATCATCCTCAATAATAGAAGTCTCATTTAAAAGGCTTTTACAGTTTTGAATTATTTCTTTTATTCCCAAGTCTTTGACATCCAATCTATTTCTTTTTAGCTATTGAAAAGAAATTTAGTCATTTTATTGTTTTTCTGTTAGCAAAGAAGCAGATAAATCTTAATTGTAAGATAAAAATAATAATTTCACTATTAAAAAAGGTAGTATATTATCCAGTGGAATTTTACAATTATAATCATTTTTTAAAGAAATCTAATAAAATTCTAATAAATATCAAAAAATATTATGTCTGTTTAAAGATTAAATAAAATAAAAAAAGAAAAATTCTTTTAATTATAACTTAAATATAAACAATTCTTATTGAATTTTCAACTTCTTGTCCTTAAAAATATAATTTATTTAACTATTTTTGATTATTTATATTTACTAATGCATTGTATCTTTCTCATATTTTTACCAAAAGTTATTAAATAAATTACAGAAAATAAATTTATTATCTGTTATAAATCATTTCTTCAAAAAAATTACAATAATATTAAGAAAATAAAAAATCTAATTTGCTAATATTGAAATAGAGGAGGATTAAAGTTAGAATGTTAACAATGGAGAATAATAAAAAATTATTATTTGCCCTTTCAGCTATTGCACTAGTTGTTATAATTATTCAATTAAATGTTGCTTTTGGTTTAAATTCTAATCTTGAAGCAAATCACAATTATATAGTAGAAGAAAACAAAAACAATAATCTTGATAATAACTTGGAAAAGGTCAAGCAAAGTCAGAATAATTCTATGAATATAAATACTCATAATCGCGTGAATGCCGGATCAGATATAACAGTATACGAAGGAGAACCAGTTAGTTTAAAGCCATTAATTTCTAATGCAATTGCTCTTCCAGCAAATTCTCTTCTCTATTTTTGGAATCAAATTGAAGGTCCTAAAGTTAATTTAGCAGAACAGGATAAAAAAAATAAAATTCTCAATTTTATAGCTCCAAATCTTCCCAATGATACTAGATATGCATTTGAAGTAAAAGTAGTTCAAAAAAATCCTAATGGAAATATCGATTTAGGAAAAGATACAATCAATGTTCTGGTTATAGATTCCAATAAAATAGCAAAAGGACCTAGTATGAATATACAATCATCAATTTCATCTTCATCGCCATCATCCCATGCAAAAATTCCAAACGATAATAATGGAGATATTGTTGTTGATTCTGGAGAATTCAATCCTAAAGCTAGAGATTGAAAATTTTAAAAAAATAAACAAAATTTTACTTGCTTTTTTATAAAAAGAAGATTTTTAAATTTATTTATTTATTTAATCATATTTATTTAATCAAATATTACTTATGCTATGAAACTAACAAACACTCAAATGCCTGTAATATTTAATTTCGGCGTGATTTTCTATTTGGATGAATCCAAAGTGTAAAATATTAATATCCTTTTTTTGAAATTAATTGCTTGGAATCTAAATCACCGTTTTACATTGAGATCTCGGATCTCAATAACTTTGCTCGTTTGGTATGTGCATTAGAACGTTCTCCATTACCTTGTTTTTCTATGAATTTAAATGATGATCATATCTTTGCTGTTCAAACTGAATTTGTTAATGGTATTCCTGTAATATACTACACAAAATATACAAATTCGAACATTTCTAATCAATTTATAGCATATAGGTGTCATGGTCTTAGTGAGACTGTTACTTTAGTTGATAACGCTTCAAATCCTCTTTTTGTTTATTCACCTATTATAAATATTGAAAAGTTACCATCAATCATGGAAAGAAGTTCAAGAAAAAGCAAGAAAGTAAGTTATACAAAGATCATGCTAAGAGATCTAGATAGTCTCGCAAAAATTGCTGCTTACAAAACACTTTATGATGAACCTCCTTTACCAATCATTTTCTTTGAAAATAAAAAAAACAGAACCTATATTCTAGGAACTACGATAACTTTCATGGAGACTGATTCTTTGACCTATTTCTACTATATTAATATAGAAAGCGAACCTGCTAATTTTTTAAAGTATTCTACTCAAAGATCTGAAAAGCCTTCTTTTACCAATTCTATCGAGAACCATGGTTATATTTATCTGAAAATTATAAAACTGGCTAAAGAACATCCACTAGTGACAGACAATGATGATTGATGATAATAATGGTTTCTCCTCTTCATCTTCTTCTTCCTCATCTTCCTCATATCAATCAAGAATAATTTCTTCTTCAAAAGAAAAAAAAAGTCCAATAGTATTAGCTTTAGATTTTTATTTGGAAAATTTCAATAATAACAATAAAGATTTATTTAAAAAATGTAAAGAGATTATATCATCTATTGAATCTCAAATCTGTGCCATAAAAATAAATTTTCATCTATTATTGTCTTTATCAAATATCCAAATCTTGGAACTTAATTATCATGCTCATAAATTAAATCTCCAAGTTATTGCAG
>DASSVK010000041.1:0-2825 GCA_035706205.1 Nitrososphaeraceae archaeon
TTTTTAAATATATTTTATAATTCATCATAATAAATAAAATTAATTATTGTAATCTTTTTTGGCAATTTTGTTCATATTCCGATATCTAAATTTCTATGAATAAAATAATCGATAATTGATCAGGGAATAAAATCCATTATGAAAAAATGAAGATAAACTTTAGAGTCTATCATATATGTAATCAAATCTAAATAAATTATTTCTACACATCATAAGCATTTAATAATAATTTTTATTATATTAATTATCTCCTATTCACTTTTGGTATCATATTGTAGATTTTATTTAACATACCTCAAGAGAGTTGAGAAAAAAAATTTTCTATTATAAGATTCAAACTGTATTTATAGGGAGTAGTATATAAACTACTTCCGTTGAATTAATGAATAATGATAAATAAAAAAAGTTAATTAATATACTAATTGCAAATTATTATATAAAGTGCTGTAATCTAAATATATAGAATTGGTTCAAAATCTATCTTTAAAATTATATGATTCTTTATCCAATTTAAGTGAACAATCTGTAAACAACCTAATGGAGAAGCCTTTGATATTTGAAAATGATGTACCTGTATCAAAAGCAATTGGTAGTTTAATGGAAAGAAATCTATATGAATCTTTTTTAACATTTGATAAAAAAATATCTGTTATAAGTATTAGAAATCTATTAGATATAAGAAACATAACATCTCGAAAAATTTCAACAATAGCAAAGCCATCTCCATTCTTATATTCTGACAGTAAAATTGCTAATGCAGCTCATTTAATGAATTATTATAGATTACGTTCATTACCAGTAATTGAAAAAGATAATAATAAAATCATAGGACAAATAAATGCAAAATCAATTATTAAACAGATTTATGAATTAGGATCGAAGACATCGCAAACAAAAACAAATAATTCATTTGCATCTATCTCCCAACAATTATTAGGAAAAACTATTATGACTCCTAAACCTTTTGTAATTGGATCAAATTATGATGCGTCTTCTGCTCGTAATATTATGATAAAAAATAGGATAGATCATATTCCTGTAATAAATGAAAATAATAATTCTCTTATAGGGATGTTAACATCAACCCATATTACTCAACATCTATTACCCACAGAAAGAATTGGAAGAGGTTCAATAGGAATTAATCAAAAGAATATCCGACTTGATTTTCCTGTTAAAAGCATAATGAATAAAAATGTAGTTGTTTCAAATATTTCTGATAATATACTTAAAATAATTAGTATGATGATGGATACAAATTCAACTTATGTAGTTTTACAGTCAGTAAATGAAATACATGGAATAATTACTTTTGGAGATATTCTTACCTTACTCAAAGAAAGGATACAATATGAGTTACCATGTTATATAATAGGTTTGCCTGAAGATCCAATAGAATCTGAAATGACAAAGTCTAAATTTATTGGTGTAGTTAAATTATTAAAGAAAATTTTTCCTGAAATAGAAGAAGCAAGATGCAGAATAAAAATTAAAAGTAAAAACAGTAAAAAGAATAGATATGAAGTAAATGTAAATATAATAACAACAGCAGAGATTTTTAGTTATACAATGGCAGGATGGAATTTACCAGCAATTATGGATGAATTATCTAATGGCATAAAAAGAAAAGTTATTAAAGAACAAAATAAGAAAGGCAAACCTCAACGATTAAGGCAAGAAAGAAAATATGAAAATTTATAATTGTATATTTTATAGGTATTAATATATAATCATATTACAAAACAATTCAATATTGTTGTTTTTTGTAGTCTTTAATAAGAAGAAAGAAAATATTTAAAAGTAGTCATTTATCTTAAACTTTTTATTTATATAGTTCTATAAGGATATATTTTATAATGAAGATACGATTTTGTAATTTATATTAGTTCAAATCTAAATACAACTGATGCTTTATTTATCAAATATTATGCTCCTTTTAGAGATTCCATTCAATAATCTAATTTTATTCACCTTCAACACTATATATAGAAGAATTATATTATAAAATACTATTGACACCAATAACATGAATAAATATTGTAGAATCTAATTTGAAGAATTTTGGTTAATAATGTATAAGTCATAATACAGTAAATCCTCATTCTACAAAAAATAATAATACTAATAATAAAAATTATTAGCAATTTGCTTGTTATAGGTTTCTTTACTCTCTCTACTATTCTAATTTATAACCAATAATCAATAATTTTAGAATATTCACAGCTATGTCTCATACTTCAGCAATTTCATCTATCTTTCTTCTTTTCAGCCATAAATGTATAATAGAAAATTAAATATTTGGGAAATTGTTCATTCTATTATTTATTATAATAAAAGTATATTTAAAAAGAAAAAAATTACTTTGTCATAGTATTCGTCATCTTGATAAATCATTCCTCATTTTCGTCATATATTGCATCAAATTTTTTATGCAAGACTAATGTATAGTATATGAAGCTATTTTATTTTTTTGTATATAATGAAATTAAAATCATGATTGAAGAAATAACAATATTTGGTAAATTTGCAGATGTAGATAGTTATAATAAAATCATTAAAAATGAAAAAAATACTCTTGGGTTATTTCTACTTATTTGATAAACAAGTACACCTATTTTTTTATCCATTTATCGCCTCCTTTTTTGTATACCTTTTTGACTGCTGACCAGGCAACTTTATGCGCTACTTGTTCTTTACTTTCCTTTTTTCCACCTTTTCGTTTCTTAGGGTCCTTATATTGATCAAGTGCATTTTTATGTGCTTCTTTAAATATTTCCTGGCCGTGTGTAGGAAGTTCATCTATTTGTTTTTCTGTTCTATCGGAT
>DASSVK010000042.1:0-18738 GCA_035706205.1 Nitrososphaeraceae archaeon
TATCCATACATATCATAAAGATGTAAAACGAGATATGTCATCAAAACAATCAAAATAAAATCTTGGACAAGTTTTTATAATTTGTATTAGTGTTTGTTAAAAAAATAATAATTGTTATTCTCTATTATTTAATATCAATGGTTTATTATTATCTTTCTAATTTAAATGATTTTGTTCCAATTATTGCTACATAACATTATAGACGAACTCCCGAAGAATACCAATTTCCATGAGGTGCTTCTTGAAATACTATGATTACGTCTTCTTTCTTTACCTTTAATATATTAGATATATCTTCCGTCATTGCTTCTGCAAGTCTATCTTTTTCTCTCTGTGTTCTACCACTATACATTGATATTGTTACTATTGGCATTATGCATGATAAATACAAGAGAAATAGATAAAAATATCGTTAACTAAACTCCACTAGAATAGCAGAAAAGTTTCCATATATATTTCAGTAAAATAATTCTTTTTTTCTTTTATTTATTATTAGATAAAAAATCAAAGTCTTTGTACTTGTAAAGAATATATTTCAGTTAAAATTTATTTATTTTTATATAAATAAGAATAAGGAACAATTAACATTATCAAAAAGAAAAGATTAAACATTATTCTTCTTTATTACCATATATTAGACTCATATTTTCACATCACTATGGGTATTACTCATGACGTAATAGATTTAAATTAATTACTAATATGGCTGCAACTATTGCAGGAGTAGCACCACCATCAATTACACCTTGAATTGCTGTGCAGTAAGCTATAAGGTTTTCAGGTACAGGGAAACCTGCGGTAGCCAAATATGCCTCAAACTGTGCTAATTCTTGTGGACCTAATACATCTAAAAAGCATTAGTATTTAGAAATAAAAGATTTAGGTAATATTGTAAATATAATATTATTTAAATAACATTATTGTCCAAATGAATAATATTATAAATTATCTAATCATGTACAATACTATTTATATTGTTATTGTTGAGAGACTATAGAACACTTTTTATTACTATTTTTCCAAACTCTTTTTCTGACATATTGTTTCTTATTTCCATTAACTTAAAAGCATCATTACCTACTAAATATCTTAATTCTGATTGATTTTCTGATGTAATTGCTTTTAAAATGACCTTTGCCACTTCTATTGGAGGAGAACCACTTTCAAATCTAGGCTTAAACCTTGAAATTCTCTTTTGTGTCATTTCTACATATGGCGAATTAGAATCAATAGTGACCCTTTTACCTATCTTTAAATTATTATTAAAATTAGTTTTTATTACACCAGGTTCTATAAGTATAACCTTTATTCCAAATTGCTCTATCTCATACGCTATAGATTCAGATAATCCTTCTAAAGCAAACTTTGAACTTGCATAAGCAGAAGTAAGAGGAAATCCTATTTTACCGGCTATTGAGCTTATATTTACTATTGTACCACATCTTTGTCTTCTCATTATTGGTAATACTGCTTGTATAACTCTTATTACACCAAATACATTAGTTTCAAATTGTTCTTTGAATTCTTCAATAGAAAGTTCTTCAAATGGTCCTACTAATGCATATCCTGCATTATTAACTAAAACATCTATTCTTTCTTGTTCATTTGTTATCTTTTGAATTGCTTCTTTAACAGATTCATCAGATGTGACATCAAGCTGTAAGACTTCCAAGGATAATTTTTCTTTTTGTTTTAAATTAGTAATTGCTTTAAATTTATCAATGTTACGCATTGTTACATATGTGTAAAAGTCATTTCTTGCTAATAACAAAGAAGTTTCAAATCCTATGCCAGATGAACTACCAGTAACTATTGCAATCTTCTTCTTAATTCTGTCACTATTCATTTTACTATTATCTCATTTCATTAAGCTCAACAAGGCGTTAATACTTTTCATTAAATAGATTATTGCTCATATGTTATACTGCTTAGCATATCTTTCTGCATTAAATTATTTTTCAATTTCTTCTTGTTTTCTCTGTTTCTTCGGCTTAAAATCTGAAGAATTCAGAAAAATTTGATGTATGTGACATATAATATTATCCTCTGTATATGAAGCAATAGAAGATGTGGATCTATTTTATAGAAAATATTTCTGTTGCTGGATGAAATGCTATCCATTCAAACCAAAAGCCTTGGTCCATAGCAATTCGTTTTAATTATTCATTTTCAAATGATCCAAAAATGAATTTACCATCAAAATTTACTTCACTGTCTGTTACTATATTCTTTAAAGTGTTAGTTGTTTCATTATAAAACAATTCTACAGCAATCTTTTCACCTTTATCATCATTATCGATAATACGATCAAATACTCTAACCATAAATGGTTGTAATGAGAATTGTTTAAAATATTATTATAAAAATTGGTAACAAGTTAATTTTTATAAAATATTTTAGAAAAAGATGTTTGATATTATATATTATATCAGCCATCGCCCCCACACTCACCACACAGCACCACAGCAACCATTCAAGAATGAAGTTCCAATTCGGTTGGCATTGTAATGTGTTGCTCCATAACACCATAGCACGAGTGAACTTTATACCTCTATTACTCCGGCAAGGATAAATATTTGAAAGAATATTTGGCTTATAAATGAATAATGAACCACTTGGAGAAGAATTAAGAAATATACTTAACATTATAGCGGATTTGTCTAAAAACAATACTGAAACAGATGTATATGATCATATGATAATTTCAAGAGTAAATCGTCCACCTGGTGAGGTGAATAAGCATCTCAAAGAATTACGTTTAAAAGGTTTGATAATAGAGGTATTTCCTAGACCTGCTGGTATAGACTTTACATTATATAGGATCACTAGAGAAGGCTTAAACAAATTATAAAATCTATATTAATGACTGATTTATTATCTGCAATTCTTCTATTTTAGTTTGTAAGTCTACTTCTTGCCTTTCCAATTGAATATTTAGAAACATTTGACAAGGGAGTATCAATTTTTTTCTTAATCCAATTTATTTGATAATTTTTAATAGAAATATTCAAATTGAAAGTATTTACAGTTTCTAAGAGTAAAGACTATCTTAGTTCATAATGATATTTTTTTGATTCTACAAAAGAAGAGAATTTGAACCCATGATGCTAATCCTAGCTAGGCGTCTAATTCGTGAAATTAATTATAAGATAAACTTCTATAGATTAAAGCAATTTTCTATATAATGAAATGAAAAGTATATAGTCAATAGTTTTAATCTTAATATCATTTATCAATTAATTTATTTCATTTGTCTTCAACTAAAAAAGATAATGTAAAAGAAAGTACTAACCAATTTAAGGAAACAACAGACAGATATCTAGAACAACAGAGACAACAGTATAATGATACAACATCTAGTGTATCAGACACTACAGAAAAGATTAATGAAAGTGTAAATAAATTTCAAGAAGATAACAGAAGAATTTTTGAAAAGAATGCAGATACTTTCAGGAGATATCAAGAACAAATTAACAAAACAATACAAGAAACATCAAATAACATTGTAGAATTGCAAAAAAACATCCTTAATACATATCAATCATCATATACTCAATTCTTTGTTAACATCAATAAATCATGGGAAAATTTCTATATTCCACAAAGATATTCTGAAACATATAAAACATTTAACAAAAATATACAAGATTATACAGTTAATGCTACAAAATTCGTAAATGAAATCGCTGTTGGTAGTATTGAGAATTTTAATAAATCACTAGAACTCGCACAAAAATATTACAACGATATTGTGCAAAATAACTTTATTTATACAAGAAGAATAGAAAGATCATATAATATACAATAAATAAAAATAAAAAATCAAAAATTTTTTTTGAGCAAATAATAAATAGTTACACTTTTAATTATTTATAATGAGAAAATTAAAAATAATTAAATTTTCTTTATGTCTCTTTTGTTTACTATAACATTATCTACTAATGTCATCCTATCTGGAGTAGCACAATTAGAAAATGTTTCTACTACCACAGATAAAGCATCTGAACAGTCTGAAGAAACTTCTCAGACAGAAAAACCATTTTTCTTCCTATTCAATACAGAACTTCCAGCTTTTAATGTAACGGAATTTCCACCAGATGATTTCTCCCTTAAGATATTAGAGGTTAATCAGAATGACAATGTTACTATATACTTTTACAATATGGAAGCCCCAACAGGTGATAGACATTCTTTTACAATAAATGCTCCTTATAATATAAATCTGAATTTAGGACAAGGTAAGAACAATTCTATCTCATTTGTTGCAAATGAACCTGGAATATTTAGATATTATTGTGAATATCATGAGCCTACTATGAGTGGACAACTTGTAGTATTACCTAAAGGATAAATATTTTATTTCTTTTTATGGTCATAACAATTTATAATTGTACAAAAATATATATATAATTATTTCAGAGATTGAAAGATTAAATTATTGGAGAATTTTCTTGTATCACTAATAGTTGTATATTATATACAGTATTGTTACCAAAAATATTCAAGATAGTATTAGTAGAACTCTACTACATGAAAGATTCTAATTCTACAAGTCTTTTCAAACTTTAACCTGAATTTATTTTTTTATACAAAATAGCATAACATAAATTCAAAAATTAAAAAAAATTCATTAAAGAATAAAAATAAATAATATTTTCTAACCAATACTTAATCATTTATTATTAATACCAATATCTTTAACCTTTGCATCAATAGTATATGTTACAGTAAATGGTTCACCATTTGTTTTATGAAAAACTAATGCATTTCCTACAAAATTAAATGAACCAGAACTTATTCCAGTACCATTTATTTCTATAGGTACATCAATGATATCCCTTAAATGAGTAATGGCTATACTCTTATTACCTGGTAATACTGCATGATATGGTTCACCATATAATGAATCTGGTTTCTGTTCTGGAGCATAAGTATGAAGAATCTCTGCCTCTATTGGTTTACTAGCAGTAAATGTTACCGTTCCTGACCAAACCTTTCCATCATCTCTTAAAGGAAGAGCAAATACTACCTCATGAGATGGTTGTCCAGGATGCCTTACAGGAGCTGGTTGGGACATAACTGTCTTTTGTTCTACAAATGTGTAGCTACCATTATCATGAATAGAAGATGAAGATAAAGATAATGAGGAATTATTGTTGTTGTTATCCTTTATATCTGCAGATGCAAAAACAATTGAGCTTAAATCATTAGACACTATTGATATCCCGATTCCAGCCATAAAAAATATAATTACAGGAACTAAAAATGACATTTTTGAATTATCATCTATATGAAGTTTGTCTTTATCAAATAAATTGGACATATAAGCCTCAAAGGAATTTAATTATTAATTACTTTTTCTATCTCACATCGATAACAAGAGACGAATTCATACAACCATAATCTTGTCATTCTTTTCTATTTTAGATTATGGCTTTTATGAATTAAGCAATTTTAAATAAAAGCTAAACACAAGGTAGTAGAATATATAAAATTAGACTCATTTTTGCATCTATCGGTATTATTCCGACGGACCCAAAGCAAATATACCTCTATTTATACCCTTATAAGTAAATGATATTTAGATAAGAGAATGTTCACAGCACAAACAAAAACTATTACCTCATTCTTAAAAGAAGAAGAATGTTATGATCCTCTTCAAAACTTGGATTCCTTCGATGTTATGATTGCTTTATTCATCAGCCTGTATAAACACCAATATTATCAAGCAGATGCTAATTTTTTAATTTTTCCTCTTACTTTTCCCTTTGGATTATCCTCTGTCAGTATATTTACATAGGCTTCTCCTTTCTCTATTTTTCCGACTAATTCCTTGGTATTCTTTCCATGAAGTGAACCTTTGAGTTGTTGCGAATTTATGGTTCCGTTACAAAGTGTTCCCATAACTTCTCCTGATGGAATATCAGATTTATACAATTCAGCAACTACTTTTTCTTCACCTTCATCTTCTTTCTCATTGGATTTTCCTATATCAATATGAACTTCTTTTATTTTATCCATATCTGTAACTTTAACAGAGTATTTTAAATCATCTTTTTCATCTTTATTATTAGTAGTTTGAAATGTTGCTAAGGCAGTATCTAATGTATCTACTTCTGGCACTTCTTTCTCTTTTCCAGTAAGTATTGCAGCAAAATCTACATGTTCTTTCTCCTCCGCATGATATAGTTTATCGGTAGGAAAGTTCAGCATATTTAAAAGCTAGATGACATTTCTTATAATAGTTTCATTATTTTTTTCTTCATAAGTTCTAAGAATATTGTATCCTATCATACATTCAATATCAACAAATGTAAAACTTTCATTTTTGAACAACAAGATAAGAATTTTGGAAACTGAAATAGATGAATCTGAAAATTCCATTGAAAAGGTTTGGGAATGGAAATAATTAAGTAAATTATTTATAATATTTGAAAGTTTTACAAATATTTTTTAATTAGTTTAACTAATATAATTTATGAATTCCGAGATTTCTATTGATAATGTTCCACAAGAATTAGATGATCATTTTAAGAATTTTGGAAAATATTCTAGTGATGTAGATTATAATAGATATGGTTATTGCATTTATTGTAATTCCCGAATAGATGAATTTGATTACTGTGCCTGTATTGGTGGAATACCTGATTAATATCTTATTTTTTCTTCTAATTCTTGTTGTATTTTTTAAATAAATAAAAATTTATTCTGCTTAGATATGGAATTCAGATGGATAGAGGGTTGTTATTAATTCTTCTGTAAGTGAATAGTTAAACACACATATAGATCCCATAGCCTTCTTTTATTTGTCATTCTTTCTTGCTACTATAGGCTATGATATCTTCTTTGACCAATAAATTATCTTTAATTATTATATAGTTTAGGATATAACACCATCATTAACCAAAGAATTCCATACAGCCTCTTAGTCAAGCCTACTACTGCCATAGCCATTTATATTCTGGTTTGCTCACTATACCAGGGCTATGGCTTTTAATATTTTGAAAACAATATTTATTGTGATTAATGCTTGCTAAATACTTATATTTAATTACAACTTAACTTTGTTAGCTAATAAGATTGGATTAAATCAGATTCATTACTATATCTAAATTATTTACAATAAAAGATGTTTTCGCTGTATTTTAGATTGGGAATTGATACTTACTGATATATCCTAATACTATTATCAAATTCTTTATCACTTAAAGTAGTAAGTCTCCATGATAAATAGACTTCAAAAATTACATCTTATTTATTTTTCTGTCTATTTGTTACTGATATATTCTCCTTTTCCAAGGATGAAATATAATAGTTCTAAAACTCATAATAAGACAATAGGAAGAAATGTTAAAGTAAAAGTAACATTCATAATTACAAATGATGAATAAAATTATTCTAATTACACTACTTTTGATCTTTACTTTGCAATCATCTTTTGCACAGATAAATACAACAACATCCATTGACAAATTAGATAATACAACTGCTATTATAACTGAGGACTCAATCGTAGGAGAAAAATTAGAACAGGTTCAAAACCAATCTAATACTACTGGAAATATGATAGAAAATTCACAATAAAAAATAATGAAAGAGAATAGGTTGAATGTAAAATTTTCAAAAGTTTATTTACTATTAATTTTTTAGTATCTTAAATAATGTATCAAATAAAATACAGATTTAAAATGAAAAAAAATATTATATTAATATTAATTCAAATGATGTAACATCAGATAATAATAATTTTATATTCCAAAAAAATTTAAATTAATTTTAGTAGGGAATGGAAAAAGGAAGAAATGATAATACTGTTGATAAGATGGCAGTAGAAGAGGTTAACAACTACTGCTGCTACCAACATTATTACCATTTCAATTATATGGACTAGGTTGTGAAATTTTTCCATTCCCAAATCACTGAATAACTATTTGTATGATAGAGGGGGATGCTATATTGTTATTATTCTCTATAATAATAGAGGTGATGAACACAAAGGCATACAATGGCGTTAGATACTTTTCAAAAAATGGATATTATTATACAGAGAATTGTATAGTAGTAATTGTTCAGTGACTGAAATATAATATGCATTCTCACAAATAAGTTTTTGGCGATTAAAAAATTATTTAATAAATAATTTTGTTAATTAACAAAGTTAATCAAATAATAAATATTTTCTATTCTAAAAAATTTACACTACATTACAAGGAAATAAGGCATAAATCTCTTGTCATAGCCTAGTATTTCTCTTTGCTCTATCTCTATATCTAGTAGACTATCGCTTTTATTATTACTAATTCTATTAGTAAATATTAATAATTTATATTATAAATCAACTACTAAAATCTATTTTTTTCTTTCTTAATTAAAGGGACAATTTTTTCCATTATTATTTTATCAAAATTGTTTTCCTCAAAATCCATAGCCAAAAACAAGTAATATTTTTCATTGATTGGAATTATACATCTACTCATTTTTTCGTATCTTCTAAACAAATAGGTTAATTTACCCATTTTTGATTCTAGTTTTATTCGTGTTTTATACCTAGTTATAGAATCTTTTGCAAATTCATGATTTTCTTCTATGGTAAGAAAGGGTTTTAGTCCTTCTCTATATCGTTCATTTAGAGTAATACCACTTTGATCTATTACACCAACCCATCTTATAGACTTGTGTGAATTCAATATATTTTTAGTAAAAGTATGTTGCAGAAATTTACTATTATAATCATTATCATTTGTAGCTGATGACATGTATATTTAAGTAATAATGTTCAATTATAATAAAAAAGTTGTTTAGAATTATAAATTAATAATTTCTTTGGTATTATAAAGTAACTTGATTTATAGCATCGTTATCAAATTTTCACTTGACTTCGTCTCTTTGACCTTCACCAGTAGGAACTTCGTAATAGACAATTAACTGCATTTATTGTTTGTAATTATTATATAGAATGCCTTTGCATCTTTATATTGATAATAAAATTTTTTGATGAAGATATTATTAGTTATTTTAATTTTATTATATTTTCTCTCAAATTACTATTTCACAATTGGATTCAGCCTTGTCGCCTTGAGTTGAATTGAAATTTAAAACTACATCTATTCCTTCTCCACAATTAAAAATATCTGTACTGCGACTACCAACAAGCAAATCGTTTCCATCTTCACTAAAAAAATTATTTAATTCATCGGAATTGCTTGGACCAAAATCTCTAAGCCAATCATCACCTTGACCTCCATAAATATCATCATTTCCATTATAACCAATCAATATATCATCACCTTGACCTCCTATAGAAATATCTTTTCCATGGATGGTTTCATTAAGTACATCATTTGAGATATCACCAATAATTGTATCTGCACCTTCTCCTCCAAAAATAACATCATCACCTGCCATTCCACGCAAATAATCATTACCTATCCAACCAAAGATTACGTCATTATTATTAGTTCCAGTAATTTGATCATCTGTTTCATCACCATTGCATACCAATACATGTACATCACACAAATATGTTATTCCGTACACATCGTCATTTTCTAAAATAAACACAATTGGAACTAAAGAAAATAGAACTATTATTAATAATATCATTGTCAAACGTATCATCGTTATTCTCTCCTTATACTTTAAAATAAATAAATGATTCCAAGTTTTTGTTCATTGTAAAGGTAAAGCCATATTAATTCTTGCAAAATTATCGAACTTCCTGTTCACTTCTTCCCTTTTGCGTTAGGCAGTAACAAGAACTTAATATACCAATAAATGTAACAGATCATTTTTTAGGATATTATCTCTGAGAAACATGAACTTACTATTATATTCAGTTACAATGTCCAATGATATCTAATAATGTTTTTGTATATTATAATACTTAATCTAATAAATTAGCAATTGAACACTGAAGTCATGACTATTCAATTCCTAACAGGAGAATACTTTTTCAGATGAATATTTAATTGTAAGGATAAAGAAGTGATGATGTTCCGTTTTCTGAATGGAAAATATATAATTTAAAGATAAAGAAAAAGAAGACAGAATAATCAAAACAAAAAGTATATTTTATTAGTATTCAAAGTCAAAGGTTAATTTACAAAAAGAAAAAAATTATGTATATATTGAATCATATAGGATTTGTTATTCTATGATTTAAAAAAATTTTAAACAGTTTCGAATTGAGATGTTTCATGTGGCTTTAATTTTTCCCATATCAGTCCAAATGTTAGTCCCAAAATAATCCAGAAGATCGTCATTGTCAACATACTCATTATTCTAAATCCGTTTACTAAATCTGTTGGAGCAGTGATCTTATCAGGATTTGGAGGAGTAACTATAAAGACTCCTATCATTACTATTGTGTAAATAATAGAAACTGTCAAGAATTTTATTGATATTTTAGATTTTATCTTTGTATAAATTATTGAAAGTCCTAATGCAGTAAAACCAGATATTAAAATAAATGAGATAAATAAAAATTGTCTATAGTATATTGTATCAGGATCTCCTACTGTTGGAGGATTTGCAGGATATTTGATTGTCGGAATTATAAAGATAACTAACCATATCACTCCTGATAATACTAGAGCTTTCTTTATATTGGAACCAGAAATAATTTTTTTGCCAAAAACAAATACTATTCCTAATAAAGATCCAAATGTCATTCCTAATATAGTTCCAGCAGCGACTTGTCCACCTTTTTGCCAGAATCGATAACTCACATGTTCTTCAAGATTTACTTCTTCATCGGCATTAATTGAATTTTGTACTTCTATTCCAATAGCTTTATCTAAATATGGTTCTACTAGTACAAGATTGATAAGGCCAAAGACTGTTCCAGCGATAGCACCAGAAATTAAAGCAACAACAAGAAAAGATAAACTATCCATAATAATTATCACAAGATTATGAAATTAATGACATGGAAATCCTGCTGCATGTCTCATATCATGTAAGAATTCATGAATCCAAAGATCATTATATGCTTGTTCTCCTTGAACAAGACTAAAGAGCTGACCTTGATCATATCCTACAATAAAAAAACCAAATACTAATACGAATATCAATAATCCTATAGCAGTTTTAGGAATTTTAGTCTCTGAGATCTGTATCTGTTTTCGAAAAGACATTATTATTGAATTTTAATAAATTACTAATATATAAAGGGTTGTATAAAATATCCAACAGATGTGATAAAATACATTTACATACAACCAAGTTGTATATTATCTTAAAGTTACTAATGCATACATATGTGAAACTGTTGGAAAAGGTCGTTGATACATATACACCAGCTAGACAACTTTCATTTAATATAGTTCATATATTCAAAGCTTTACAACTTGCAAAAATAAACGGACACATAAGCAGAGACTTACTTCGCAAAGAGCTATCCTTAGGTGATGGGTCTGTTAAAACATTAATCAAACATCTTAAAATGACAAATATGATTAAAACTAGCAATGCAGGTACAATTTTAACTGAAAAAGGAGAAAAAATTATCTCAAATATATTGTCTTGTATTCCTAATGAAACTGATATACAAAAGAGTTCTATAACAATCGGTAAATTCAATTATGTTGTATTAGTAAAAGATATGGCAGATGCAATAAAATCTGGAATAGAGCAAAGAGACATAGCTATTAAAGCAGGAGCAAGAGGAGCTACTACACTAATATTTCATAATGGCATTTTTTTAATTCCTGGAACCAATTTTAATGCATTAAGTAAAGAACCGCAGATACAAAAAAGACTAATTGAAAGTTTACATCCGGAAAATAATGATGTAATTATTATAGGAAGCGATAATAAAAGTAGGAGAATTGCAGAGCTTGCTACAAAATATGCTGCACTTTTTACTATAATTAATCACGTTAAACATTAACATATTAATTTCATTATGACCTCATTATAGTAACAATGAAATTTCAAATAGCATAATTAATAAAAATTTTTTTTTTCTTATAGGCATTAAATATAACCTATTCTTCAGAATTAGAATAAGATGAATAAGTTAAGAAAAAGAATTATGAAAATAAGCTTGTCTCTTATTGTGAATATTTGAAGAACAATAGAAGAGATCTTTTTGAAGAATTGAATTAGAACAAATGATAAATACGATATTAGAAACAATTGATGATGAAGCATCTCAGACAAGATTTGTGAAAAAAATGAAAATAGACTATTATGCATATATATCAAAAATTCTACAGATGTATAATAATAAATTTAATATAAATAATTTTACTATTAGATAAAAAGGTAAATTGATTCCTTATAGATATAAAATAAGAAAATAGTGAATATAACCAAATAAACATAGGATTTCAAAATAGAAATATATCATATAGGATCTTAACTACAAAGATAAAGAAGATAGGACTCCTATTATGTACTAGGAATTATTGATCTACTATTAAATTTTATAATAATAGTAATTATAATTTGTAGTAAATTTAAAAAAATAAATTGTATTATCTTTATTTATATTTTTTTATAGTTATGGTTTTGCCTCATAGATTATATTAAATAGTGTCTGGATTGCACGTCTGAATTTGGTAAACCCAGCTGCTTCTGATATCTCTTTTATTTTCTTTTCACCTGCTTGTGCACCTAATGCAGGACCATTATCTGCTAAAGAATTTGGAACACATACTAGGGTAGATGCTGCATAATATGTTCTTCCTACCAAATTAAGGTTCTCTTCTATCTTGTCATTGGCCATTGGTTCTATGATCATACAGGTACCGTCTGGTTTAAGCGATTGCTTTGCAAATTTCATTGCTCCTATAGGATCACCCATATCATGAAGACAATCAAAAAAAGTAATTAGATCATAATCATTGCCAATTGATTTATCATTTGCTGATATTGAACTAAATTCTACATTACCTGTTATTCCCTCTTTTTTTGATAGTTCTTTAGCTTGTTCAATAGAAGGACTATGGTTATCAAAACCATAAAATTTAGAATTTGGATAGGCCTTGGCCATAAGAGTTGTTGAGATACCATATCCGCATCCAATATCGGCAACTTTAGCACCTTGTTTTAGTTTTTCTTCAACTCCATCGAGTGAAGGAATCCATGAACTTACAAGATTTCCAATATAATTAGGTTTAAAAAATCGGGCAGTACCTTCAAAGAGATCATGATGATGTTCACCCCATCTCAATCCTTTTCCAGATTTGAACATTTCTATAAACTTATCTTCATCTTTAAAAAAAGATCTGATTGATTGATAGGCTCCATGGATATATACAGGACTATTCTCATCTGCTAATGCCATTGCCTGTTCAGGTGGAATTGTATATTTTCCATCTGATGCATTATACGTTATATATCCTCCGGCAGCTTGGTTTGCTAGCCATTCTCTAATAATGCGTTCATTAGTATTAGTCTTTTTTGCTAATTCATCAGATGTAATAGGTTGTCCTGATTCTGCCATGGCTTTATATAGACCGAGTCTATCTCCAATAATCAAAAGCATTGCACTCATAGTACTTGCAATGTCGCCAACAGCTTTTAGCATAAAGTCGTGTAGTTTTTGTTCATTAATTTTGTTGATCGATTTTTCTGATCGCATTATTATATAAATAAATATATAATATTTAATCTTTCAATTAGCTCTACAAAGATAGTAATATCAAATTCTAAAACTATTGACAGGAATTAATTACCTATATTTTATATAACCTGATCAATAATTATTTACAAGAATTATATCATTATTAATATTATAATTTTATTATCAAGTATATTTTAATAACAAATATTCTTCTATTTATTTAAGTGTATAACTAAATTTTTTGTGTACAATTATAAATTTATTTTTCATGTCATTTTACATAAAATATCAATAAAACTATTCCTAATAAAGATAAGGTCAGCTTGTATATTCTAGAGGTCATGCAATTTAAATAATTTTTTAATATTACAAGTAATTTAAAAATACCAAACTAAAAAGATGACAGAAATATCCATAATTGTTAAATTATTTATAACTTTTAATTATTCTTGTTTATCAAGTATAGGAAAATAAGGAATTACAAATTTTCCTAATTCTTCCAAGACATCATTGGCTGGACGTTTGCTATATTTGAGATTAAAAAAGACATGATTTACTCCAATTTGTTTTAGTTCATTTAAATGTTTAATCAATTTATTTCTTCCCAATCTATATCCTAGATGAATTCGATCAGGATTAGTATCTGGATCTTTAGTTAAATCTATATATAAAGACTGTGCAAAAGGTTTAAAATCATTTCCAGTTTTTTTGACTGCAGCTTTCCAATTATTTACAATATGTTGCTGTAAATATATATCTCTAGGATACATTAGCCAGCCATCGGAATTTTCAGCAATCCAATCAATAGTTTGTCTGCTATATCCTGTAACAAATAATGGGATTTTTTTAGAAATGAGTTTTGGTAAAAGATCAACTTCTCCATTCAAGGAACCAAATATTGAATCATATTTTGGAAAATTCTCATAAAGCAAATGACGAAAATCATAAACAGATTCTCTAAACAGAACATCTCTTCTACTAAAATCTCGTCCATATGCAGGATATTCAATAGGTCTATCCCCTGCTGCGATTCCCAAAATTAAACGACCATTGCTTAGCTGATCAAGTGAAGCTGCTGCTTTTGCCAAATCGATTGGATGTCTTAATGTAAAAATAATAGCTGCAGTTCCTAATGGAATATTTTTTGTTTTTGCAGCAATATATCCTAGATAAGTCCATGGATCATATATTTGTCCTACATCTCCAAAGCTAGGATCATATAAAGGAACATCTCTAAACCACAATCCAGAGAAGTTTAATTCTTCAGCACGTTGAGCTAACTCTACCTGCCTTTCCATTCTTGGAATTGAACCTTCATAAGCTTCAATAGCAAATATGACTCCTAAAGTAAGATGTTTGGGTTTGAATATTAATTTGTACACTTTGTTAAAGTGAGACATTATTCCTCATAATAGCAAAAGTAAGTTATAAAAAGAAATCTCAAATATTATTTTATTTACTATAGACTTAGAATCTAATTATCAAATTGTTATATACATTAACCTGACAGCATATAGCAAATATGAAAAATATTTTTTTCATTATGAAAAAAGTGCTTAAATGTAAGAACATTTTGAGATTAACTTAACTATAACTAAAATTATATAGCTATGATAAAATAATTATATATTACAATTTTTTATTCTAATACTTGAATAATGAGAATTCTTGGGTCTTATTTAGAGGGAATGAAGAGAGAAATGGAATTTTTTCAGATAAATTAGCACGAGAACTATCACTATTTTGGGTAATGGAATTAGGACCCATGATATCTTCAGCCATTTGTCACAATAGTATTGTCTATAATTCAACTATCACTGGTGAAATTTTTGCTATAGATGTCTACAAGAAAAAGATCGATTGGCAAAAAGATATGGGATCTCCTTTAGTATCCTCATTATTACTTTATGATAATTTATTAATATCATGTACTTTTAATTCATGGGTTATTAATGAAGATTCTAAACCTCTTGAAAAGAATTTGATTTATGCTTTAGATATCAATAAAAAAGGTGAAAAGAAATGGGATATACAGATACCAGGGGATATTTTTTCATCACCCTGTATATGTAATAAAAAGATAATAGTAGTCGGATCACTTGATTCTACAATCTATGCAATAGACTTGAGAGGAAATATAATATGGATCTTTAATACAGGCGATTCTATTTGGTCTTCACCAGCTACAAATAATGAGGAAATATTTATTGGTTCTGATGATTTTTATCTTTACAGTTTTGATTTAGATGGTAACTTAAATTGGAGGACTAAGTTAGAAGGTAAGATTAGATCTACTCCTAGTTTGATGAAAGAAACTAATTCATTGTTTATAGGTACACATAAGGGTATAATGTATTGTTTAGATCAGTCAAATGGTTCTATCAATTGGAAACACGAAATTGGAAAGCCTATTATTTCATCAGTGGCCACATTAAAAGATCATATTTTCTTTGGCTGTTCTGATAAAAGAGTTTATTCATTAAATTCTACTGATGGCTCAATAAATTGGACATATAAAACTGAAGGCAAGATTTGGTCTTCACCAGTGATAACACAGAATGATAAAATATTATATGTAGGTTCTTTAGATTCTCATCTATATGGCCTAGAAATTGAAACGGGTAGACTAAAATGGAAATTTCCTACAATGAATGCAATAGAATCATCGCCTTGTATTGTCAAAGATATGTTATTTATTGGCTCAAAAGATGGTTTATTGTATTGTTTTAGTAGTTAATGATATATATGTTAAAAAATCATTTATGTATTACTATAAAAAAAGTCTTATAACTAGACAAAAAAGTTAGAAAGTATTTGTCGATAAATTACTATAATTACTATGTAATTTTTTATTGTATCTACTTGATAATTTTTAAATATATATATTATAGGGAAAGACAATTATTTTATCATTTAAACCAATTAGATAGATCATTAACTTATTATTCTTTAGAAAAGGGTAGTTGTATTCCATATAAATCAAAATTATTAAAAAATTATCAAAGTTATTATATTAATTTAGAACTAATCAAATTATAATTGGTTGTCACGGTTGAAGTCAATAAGATCTTCCAGAAAAGGAAGTTGGACTAAAAATATTTTCATCCTCACAGCCAATAAAATATCTTTTGTACTATTCTCATTTTTTATCATATAGTATTAGCCATAATTGTAAAATTTATACTAATAACCAAGTTAAGTATAAAATAGTAAAACCATTACTATTATTACAATGAAATCAGTAATCAAATCAACCATTGTTGCAATGTTATTTGTTGTTTCTTTCATGAGTTTACTTCCAATTTATGGGCAAGAAACAGTGAACAACATCAACAATCTAGTACAGAATACTGCAGAACAAATAAAGAATATGGCAGATGAAGTTGCAAATAACTCAACAGGGAAAATCAATCAAACAGAGGCCAAAAATATCCTAATGCAGCTTGGAGAAGCAGCTAAAAAGACAGCACTTAGTGGAGCAGATATATTGTCAAATATTAGTGGAGAAATTAAAGAAGGATTACAAAATTAATTGCAAACTAATAACGGGTTATAGGGTTAAACCCAAAGCCCACCAATAGCCTTGCCAAAATGATATATCGATACCATATGATTTACCAATGTCGATTTAATAAATAAAATTGTTAATAAAACTTAATAATATTAGTCAAAAATATAGGAAATTTTGAGTAGTTTAAATAATATTATCACTATATTTAGGTAATTATTTATAATATTAATTTATTGATAATTTAAAGAAGAGTTTGATTTTTTGACGAGTAACTATTTAAAATCACGAAATTTAATTTTAGTAAATAATAACCCTAAAAATTAGAAAAGTAAATTCTATCCATCATATCGATTGTTGTATTACCTGTTATATTGTAATAAGAATAATGGATGATTAATACATCAAATTCTTTCTATCTCTATCAACCTAAAATATATCTTATTTGTTTAAAAATATTAATCCACATTGACCAAGTTAATTTTCCTGTATTGGTATTTTGTTTACTAGGATGATATGATGATATTAATATCTTATTACTATTATTTATATGATAAATCAATCCATGTTTAAATTTTATATTTTTTATTTTATGAATCCTACAAAACTCATCAAAAGCTAATTTTCCTAAAGTTAAAAATACTTTACTATTTTTACTTAATAATTTTAATTCTTTACTTAAATATTCATTACAATTACTAATTTCCACTAATAAAGGTTTATTTTTTGGGGGAGCACACTTTACTACAGAGGTCACATAAACATTATTTAATACTAATCCATCATTTATAGTATTACTATAAGGTTGATTACAAAAATTATATTCATATAAAGCCTTCATAAGCCAATCTCCAGAACTATCTCCAGTAAACATTCTTCCAGTTCTGTTTCCTCCATGTGCAGCAGGAGCCAAACCGATTATAATTAATTCAGCATTTAGATCTCCAAAACCACATAAAGGTTTGGACCAGTAATCCATATTATGGTATCTTTTAACTTTTTTAATTCCAACATTTTTGATATATTCTGCTAATCTGGTACATTTGTTACATTTTATAATACTTTGATTTACAAGAATTAAGTCGAAATTTGAATTATAAAACAATAGAAGTACGTTATATTTATTAAAATTTAATGTTTTGGTAGTTCTAATTAAAATTCATGAATAGACTTTGTACTAAACTTTTTTTCAATTAAATATAGACAAGGAATTTTTATCATATATCTATTAAAGATTTTTGATTGAATACATTGTTATAAAAACCAATTAGGTTAAAAGTTATTATTATAAATTATAAACTATCTCAAATGTTGACAATAGATTCTATAAATAAATAAATATATCTCTTATTATGTTATTAATAATATATTTACAGATAATTGTGTATTAAATAGAATAATAGAAAAAAATTAAATAAACAATCTTCAACAAATAATATAGTTTTCTTAAATTACAATTGATAGTATACAATATATAGTCAAATTAATATTTTATCTTGATAATTCTTAATATAAAATTAAATCATAAAAATTGATTTGATAATTATCCAATGCAGAGATCGGATCGGTAAATGAATCTACTTTAAATCCATTATTTTCCAAAATACTCTTTATTGTAAAAGTAATATCTGATTCATCATCTATTAATAAAATGGAATTT
>DASSVK010000043.1:0-2349 GCA_035706205.1 Nitrososphaeraceae archaeon
CTATACAGATTATATTTAATGAATTTTTCTCTATGAAAGTTCATCCTATTATATCTGTTGTTTTTTATGTTTCTCTATTGTGTATGATCTTCTTTCTCCAACAACAATTGTTGTTCTTCATTAAAATTTCCTATTTGGATCATTATATTCTTGTTAAATTTTAGATTTATCATCATATCCATTTTTAGATTGACTACAAAGATTGTATAGAATATTTTCTCCTTGTACATTTTTTGCTACTAATTCTTTTACTGCTTTGATACCTTCGCTTTCAAGTTTTAAAACATCTATGCAGATATCAGCCGCTACTTGTGCATATTTTGCCCTTTCTGTCACTGATATATTTCTATGTGTCGATGTGACTACTTTTTCTAATCTCTTATAAAGTTTCAGGCAATATTTCTTGAAAAGTGAACACTCAAAAAAGAGCCAATTAAGTAGATTCTGCTGTCCCTGATAGTCTCCATAGCATTGTAGATTAATATGATTAAAGAAAATCCTTAATCTTAAGAGAATAATCTCTTGTTACTTGTGATCTAATCGTATATACATAATTATTATTATCATAGCTATTTTTATTATTGTATATTACAGTTAAGCAAACTAGAAAACTTTTATCACAATGGGGTCAGTGGGATTTGAATTCTTCTATAAAGTGAGACAAGTTACTTTTTAAAATAAAATGATCTCGACTAGTTTCCATTTCATAATTAAGAATCAGGACATTACAATTGACATCTTTATTTTTCATTCATTTATTCATTTTCAAGTTATCTAGATAGAATAATCAAGAATTCTATAGATAAAACTGAAAGTTTTGATAATTACAATCATATAACAGGAAGAATACAAATAGAATTTAATCATATAATAAATTAAAGATTATAATATTAAATATTTAAATTAGAATATTCTCTTAAGAATTTTACTCTCTTATTAATTAATTATATTCCAATAGATGGTAAAAATTTCGCTTACTTATTAAATTATATAATACCTGTAATTAACAGAAGGATAAGTATGAGAATAAACGTATATAAAATTAGCAATTGTTATTTTGTACATCAATTCTCATTAAGATACTATATTATTTTTTTCATGTCATTATTATTATTATTATTTACATTACAATTCATGTTAATTCAATCTGTCAGTGGGCAGACTGAAGAAGATATTCCTCAAATAGTAACACCAAAAGTAGATGTTACAATAGATGGAACAGCTGCTGATGATAGAATTAAGGGAGGAAATGGAGATGATAGAATAGATGGAAAAGAAGGATATGATGTACTCTTTGGAGGTCCTGGAGATGATAGGATAGATGGAGGTATAGGTGAAGACGAGCTACATGGAGAAGATGGAAATGATGATTTGAGAGGTGGAGCAGGAGATGACAGGATATATGGTGAAAGAGGAAATGATGAGATTAATGGAGGAGAAGGGAATGATATTTTGAGAGGAGGAGCAGGAAATGATATGATAGAAGGAGCTAAAGGTAATGATACTCTATATGGTGGCCCAGGAAATAATACATTAAATGGAGGAGATGGAGATGATATTTTAAATGACGAAAGAGGATATAGTGAACTAAAAGGTGGCAAAGGCAATGATAAATTATATGGTGGAAGAGGTTTTGATGAAATAGACGGAGGCGCAGGTAATGATGAATTGGACGGAGGTCCAGATAATGATATGTTAACAGGAAGTGCAGGAGCAGATATATTCAAATGTGACCAATTTGATAAAATATTGGATTTTGACTCAACAGAAGGTGATATAAAAATCGGTCCATGTTCACTAGGTAATAATTCACTTCCTCCCTTATCTTAACTTATTCATAATATCAAATGAAAGAAGAAGAAAAATCTATAATATTCTTCTAATATAAAAATCTAGAATAAATATGTATACTTTAGTTATAAACAAATTATATATCAGACATGTAATTTATATCCTATGCAATATTATTTAAGTATAATTTTATGTAAAAATAGAAGAGATCTAAATTATAGTTTTATTAAATATATGAATATTAGAAGTAGAGAAAAAATAAAACGAAAATATTGTTTAACAGATCTAGTTACACCTTGAATATTTGAGGTAGAATTAACTTGAAAATTTACATTGCTACAATTATATCATTATTCATCCTTCTTATGACAATAGTAGTAATTGATACTGATTTGGCTTTTGCCAAAAAAAAAGATACTAAATCAAAGAACATAATTGAATTGTGTTGTACATGGGGAGATTCTCTAGATGATGGGATACTGACATTTTCTATTAATAATGGGGGATCAGATTTAGCCAAAATTGTAAAACTAGCTATTAATGATTGGGAAAAATTAC
>DASSVK010000044.1:0-7379 GCA_035706205.1 Nitrososphaeraceae archaeon
AATTTAACAAATTAATATTAGATACTGACTATGGAATAGGTCATATTGCAAATAAATACAATTTAGTTAATTTAAACAGTGATATGTTAAACCAAATGATTATAAAATGTTATGAAAAGGTTACACATATAATAGTAGATCTAAAGGGGTTAGGAAATGAAAAACAAAGAATAATAAATTTACTTAACAATATTGAATTAGAAGTAATTAAAATATAAGTTCTATCAAAGTGTAATACTTTCTTGCATTGTTATAAATGAAATATTCTATAGAAATAGAATCTTCATTATTGTATATCCTTACTCTCAAGTTTACGTTGAAATAAATATTACTATAAGCCTTATTATATCACTATTAGCAGAGAAAAACAAATTTTTACTACATTTCCCACAGTTGTATTACATTATTTTCATTTTCTTTTTTATAATTACAAAAACTATCAATTTTTATCGAGAAAATTTTGCATATACTGATATCATCAATTGAAGATATTACTTCAAAACCAACTTAAAGAAGTTTTATTTTAATTTTTTAAAAAAATTATTACAAGATCTTCCAGCTTTATTTTTATATTACGATTGTATCTATAATATATCATTGAAAAAATTTAGAGAAAAACCACCAATGATTATAATTTCTGGTTCTTGTCTTAATTTTGATGAAGAAAGAAAGAAAATCGTTGAAATAATTGAAGGTTTGCAATTTTTTGTTAATTCGCAAACAAATTGTGAAGTGTCATCTAATGGCACTGCTTTCGGTTGGGATTTCTTTCAAATATATTTTGATCCTTCTTTTATGGAAAAATTGATATTGCATTTTCCAGAAATATCAAAGGAAGAAGGAATAACTCTTGAACAGCAATTCGTTTTATGGCTCACCAAACAATTCAAAAAACGAAAGTTGAATTATCATCTTAAGTTAAATGACATTCCTTATGAAAGTACAAGTGGATT
The DNA here is from genome assembly GCA_035706205.1 of Nitrososphaeraceae archaeon. GTDB lineage: Archaea > Thermoproteota > Nitrososphaeria > Nitrososphaerales > Nitrososphaeraceae > TH1177. The sequence continues at coordinate 954 of DASSVK010000044.1, forward strand.
TAGACTAGATCCAGATAATTATCGTGACGATAGCTTGTTAGAAGATTTAAGATAAATTATTTTTTGGCAATAATTAATTAGTATTATACAATTTCTATATTAATGGACTAATATGATAGAAATTATATTTAAAATCGTCGTTATTTAAAATATTATATAATAATTAATTATTAGTTCAATTTAATTTTTCTTTATTGATAACTATTAATACAAGACTGTAATTTTTGATATTTATTCTATGAATCTATTACAAAAACCTCAATTAGGTCATTGGAATTTATCAGAGTTGGTCAACGAGAAAAAGAATGATCTACAAAATTATTTAAAAATCTTAAATACTGATGTTGAAAAATTTGAAAATAATCGTAAATTGCTTAATGATGGTATTTCTTCACAAGAATTTACTGATATGTTGTTGCAATTAGAAAAGATTTCTGAAAAATTAAATATGGTAATAGGTTTTGCACATTTGCAATATTCATCCGATACTTCTTCAAATGAATATTCTGCATTGGTTACAGAAATGGAATTATTAGGTACTAAAATTTCTAATAAATTGATCTTTTTCGATATATGGTTCAAAAATATTCTAAAAGAAAAAGATGCAAATAGGCTAATTCAAACAGTTGATCCAGTTTATAAACAATATCTAACACATAAAAGAACTTTAGGTAAATATACTTTATCTGAAAAGGAAGAAAAAATTATTAATATATTTGAGGTAACTGGTCCAAATGCATTAGTAAAAGTATATGATAGAATGACTAATAGTTTTGAATTTGTTATTGAAATAAAGAAGTATAATAAGATTATAAGAAAAAAATTTGTAAATAAGGAAAAGTTAATGTCATTAGTTAGAAGTAACAAATCTGAGGAAAGAAAAGCTGCATACAAATCATTGTTTAGTGTCTATAAAAATAATAGTGGAGTTTTAGGTGAAATATATTTAAATTTAATAGTGCAATGGCATGATGAAAATATCAAAATTCGTGGCTTTGAATCACCAATTTCGGTAAGAAATGTTTATAATGATATAAGTGATGATGTAGTATCTGCATTATTGGAAACATGTAGGAAAAATTCTATTATTTTTCAAAAATATTTTTATTTAAAAGCAAAAATGTTAAAAGTAAAAAAATTAGAACGTTATCATTTATACGCTCCTCTTATTAAAAAAGGAATAAGGCCCAAGAGATATAGCTATGACCAAGCAGTAAAAATAGTTTTAAATGTTTTTGAATCATTTGATCCTAAATTTCGAGAATATGCAGAAATAGTTTTTAATAAAAATCATGTTGATTCTCAAATTAGAAAAGGAAAGATGAGTGGAGCATTCTGTTCTACTATTACTCCTACAATAACTCCATATGTTTTATTGAATTATGATGGTATGTATCGTGATATCTCTACAATGGCTCATGAATTTGGACATGCTATACATAGTATTTGTTCTTCAAATCTCCCAATTACTGTTTCGCATCCTCCATTACCTTTAGCCGAAACAGCTTCTGTCTTTGCAGAGATGTTGTTGAATGAAAAATTAGCTGAAGAAATGACAGAACAAGAAAAGTCTATTCTGTTAGCAGAACAAATTGATGATATGTACGCAACTATTATGAGACAATCCTATTTTACATTATTTGAAATTAATACACATAATCAGGTAATTGAAAATAATGCTAATATTGATAATGTTTCATCTTTGTACAAAAATAATCTTCATGATCAATTTGGAAATTCACTAATTATTTCTGATGATTTTATGTGGGAATGGCTTTACATACCTCATTTTTATCATACTCCTTTTTATTGTTATGCATACGCTTTCGGTAATCTTCTAGTTTTATCCTTATTTAATATGTATAAGAAAGAAGGAAAAAAATCTTTTATTCCAAAATATTTAAATTTACTTTCTGCAGGTGGATCAAAAAATCCTGAATCTCTATTAACTGAAATTGGCTTTGATATATCTAATAAAGAATTTTGGCAACAAGGTTTTGATCTATTGTCAGAAAAAATAATTGATTTAGAACGTATTATTTGATTCTATATAATAAGATATAAAAAATAATATAATTTTTTTTGTAAAGATTGTAACTTCTTTTATATTCCTACTATTTTATATCAAAATTTATTGTATATATAGATGTAAAAATTAAGTTATTCTTTATTAAATATCTAAATTAATATACACTTTAAAATAATTATTGGTATATATAAAATATACAATTATTAATATTGAATATGAAATTGTTAATGGAAGATGATATTTGCAGTAAATGAAATTAGAACTTTTTATTTTTGTATTGCTCCACCATGTACAGCATTAAATTTTCTCATTTTGTTATGTCCTGTTTTTTCTTTATGATCTTCGGCATCAGAATTGAAAAAAAAACTACTTTGACAATCTTCACAAAACCAAATGCTATTAAGATCCTCTGGATGCATAAGAACTACATATGATTCTGAAATATAAGAAATTAGATAGTATCTAATATATAATTTATAGAAACTATTTCATAGCTAAAAATTATATATAATTTTTGTAGAACAATTTTAAGAATTAACTATTTATCAAATTATTATATAATATATATTATAATTTTAGAAATTGTATCGATTGTAATAACATAATAACAACATATTAAAAAGAAGTATTAGTTATTCTAAAAAATAATGTTCCAAGTATAACTTTAACTCTTCTTCATTATCAAATCCTAGATACCTCTTTAAACATTCAATTTCGTGTTGATTTATTCGGGTTTCTGCATTACCTTTATCAAGTGCTAATACTGCACTGACCAATCTATTTTTCCTATTACATGTATATATCAAGAGTTACTTAAACATTATGAAAAAGATACAAAGAATTTTATGAATTTATTGAAGATAACCTCAAATTCAAACTATCCCAAGAATTCGTTCATATGATAATGCATCTTCTAATTCTCTTTCTTCCATTAATTTTTTTTCTAAAACCAATTCTCTTATTCCTCTTCCTGTTTTTAAAGATTCTTTATATATTTCTGCAGCTTTGAGATATCCCAAGTATGGATTTAATAAGGTTATAAGAATAGGACTTTTTTCCATTTGTTCTTTTAACTTTTCCGAATTTGGCCTAATTCCATCAATAAAATTCTGTGCGAATATTGGCAAGAAATTTATCAACATATCTGTGACTTCTAATACATTCTTTAGCATACTGGGCAACATTACATTTAATTCAAACTGTCCTGCTTGTGCAGCCATGGCTACAGAAACATCCCTTCCTACTATATCAAAGCAAATCATGTTTAAACATTCGGCGAGAGATGGATTTACCTTTCCTGGCATAATAGATGAACCTGCATGAACTGCTGCAATAAATATTTCAGCAAAACCAGCTATTGGGCCAGAAGCCATTAGTCTTAAATCATTAGCAATTTTTATTAGTTCTAGTGCTAAATTTCTTAATCCTGAAGAACAATTCGCTACATCATATTTGCTTTGGAGGAAAAAGTGAAGATTCTTAGACGTTTTTAAATTTATACCAGAAATATTAGAAAGATGTTTAACTACATTTTCTCGATAGCCTTTAGGCGTATTGGCACCCGTGCCAACTGCTGTTCCACCTATACCAATGTATTCTAAGTTCCTTTGGCTATTAATAATTTCTTCTTTACATCTCTCTAATGAAAAAACATATTCTTCGAATTCAGAGCCCAGTGTAACAGGAATAGCATCCATTAAGTGTGTCCTTCCAACTTTTATAATATTTTTAAAATCAATAGATTTTTTTTTCAAAGATGCAATTAATGTATCTAACGACTTTATGGTTAAAGTAATATTCATTAATATCGCAATATGCATTGCTGTTGGAAAAGTATCATTGCTAGATTGAGACATATTAACATGGTCGTTAGGATTAATAATAATATAATCGCCTTTACGTTTTCCAAGAATTTCTAAAGCCCTATTTGCAATTATTTCATTTGTATTCATATTAAATGCAGTACCTGCTCCTGAATTGATAGCCTCTACGACAAATTGATCCAAGAATTGTCCAGATAGAATTTCATCACACGCTTGAACAATTACTTTGGCAATTTTCTCATCTAATACTCCTAATTCTGAATTAGCTAATGCTGCCGATCTTTTAATCATAACATAGGCTTTGATAAGGTTCAGATGAGATTTATGACCAGTTACTATGTATTGTTCCATTGCACGAGATGTAAAGGGACCATAATATGCGTTTACAGGAACTTTAACTTCTCCTAATGAATCATGATCTATTCTAAATGACATAGGATGATTATAAAATTAATTATATATTAATTAAATTTTTAATATAATTTACAGCAGGATCTTTTTTTTCTAAAATTATTTTATAAAAATTTATATAGTATATTTATATAGTTCACAGACCGCATACCACTATGCCGCAAACTAAACCTATTGTGAGTATTGAAAATGTTGTCGCTTCTGCAACTATAAATCAAACGGTTAATTTAAATCAAATTACACAAATATTTCCAGATGTTGAATATCATCCGGATCAATTTCCAGGTCTTGTATTTAGACTTAAATCTCCAAAAACCGCTACTTTAATTTTTAGCTCAGGAAAAATGGTGTGCACAGGGGCCAAATCAGAAGATCAGGCAATTAAAGCAGTAAAAAGTGTCGTTCAAAAGTTAAAGAAAGGAAGTATTCAAATAGAAAATGAACCTATAATTGAAATACAAAATATAGTAGCATCAGCAAGTTTAGGAGGTAAAATTCACTTAGAATTAGCTGCAAGGGTTCTTCCACGCAGTATGTATGAACCAGAGCAATTTCCTGGATTAATTCATAGAATGTTAGATCCGAAAACAGTTATTCTACTTTTTGCAAGTGGGAAATTAGTTTGTACTGGAGCTAAAAAAGAAGCCGAAGTATATCGTGCCGTGCATAACCTTCACAATTTATTAGAGGAAAAGAGTCTTATGATATATGAAGGATAGTTATTTTTGTAATATTACTTTTTTTTCTTCATCTATTAAGTTATTTTTATAGAGGATATCTGCCAATTGATCGATAGTTAATAAAAAATTTAGAGTTATTCCATTTTCAGCAAATTTTCTTAATGTTGTATTTCCTCCTCTTAAAAGTATACATATAACATTTTCAATTATTCCTCCATTACTTCTGATGTTATCAATAGCATGATTCAGGGATTGTCCTGTTGTGATAACATCATCAATTAATAATGTTTTTTGAAGTGGTTCTAATTTTCCTTCAATTAAATTATTAATTCCGTGACCTTTCGATTCTTTTCTAATATAAATGAATGGTTTAAACAATTCATATGATAATACAGAAGTAAAAATTAAGCCAGAAGTAGGAATTGTAGCAAGAATATCAAATTGAAGTTTTTCAGTTTGAATTCTATTTCTTAGTGCTATGATTGTTTGATGAAATATTGTAGGAGAACTTTGGATTAATCTTAAATCAATGTAAAAGTTACTGGTTTTACCGCTAGCAAGTTGGAAATTACCAAACTTTAAAGAATGAGATTGTATTAAAAACTTCGCAAAATTGATTGTATAACTATTATTCATTTCTCTTTAATATGAAAAAGATTTATTTTAATTCTTTTACAGTTATATTATGCCGGAAATATGGCTTGGATACGGTTCAACGCATGTAGTTTTAGATATCAAACAGGAGAATCTCCTTCAATTTAAATCAGAAGTGAATTTAATGTCAGACAAAAATATTAGAAACATTCTTACAGATATAAAGCTTGCAAAAAAAACTCTTCTTTTTCCATTATCATCTTCAAAACACCTTTTAAAAATAATATCACTTTTGATAGATATTAGTAAATCTGATAATAACATAGAAATTGCAATTGGTGCTTTTTCCAAAGATTTTTTTCATATTAAAAGTCATTTTGATCATAATAAAGTTTTTCAAATAAATAAAAAAGATTTTTTTGAAAAAATTAACAAATTTGATAATGTCGTTTTTATTTCAAAAATTAGTTACGATCCACTTTTTGGGTTTAGTGGGTCTCCTTCTATAATAACACGAAATTTTAAAAATGATTTAATGAATGACATTTTTAATTCTAATGAGATTATAAGTCCTCTTTCTGGACAAATAGGTGAACCACTCAAAATGGCATTAGAATTCTATGATAAATTAAGTATACATTCTATTGAGATTTTATCTAATCAACATGGAATTTCTCGTATTTATTATGGGAATAATTCAAAATCTTTTAAAGAAGCAATTTCCGATTTTAAATCAAATACGATTTTGAATATTGATGGACAAAAGTCACTAATAATCAGCTCAGGCTCAGAATTTGACAATCATATAACTCTTAATGAATCTCTATATTCCTTATGGAATTCTATAGGAGTATTGAAAAATCAAGGAACAGCTGTGTTATTAGCAGAA
>DASSVK010000045.1:0-3811 GCA_035706205.1 Nitrososphaeraceae archaeon
ATTGTATTAATGTCAGAAGATAATCTGGAGAATGGGTATTATCACCTTGCATGAGCATTCCCCAGATAGTGTGTGGAATTCATTCCAACATAAACTTTCGATATTATTTATTATAGTTTGCTACAACTTATTCCATAATGATATTTTATAACAAATATAGAGGAGAATATTTTATTGTATTATATTAAAATAATTTTTAATTATAACATTTTTAATGAAAATATTTTCAAGTCACAATAAGATACAAAAACAGAATAAATGAATCTCAAAAGATCAAATTCTATCGGAAGAAGAATTTGTCAATAGTGGTTGTTTAAAACTTTTAATTATTTACGCTATTATTTAATTATATCAAATTTTTATACATAGTCTTGCAGAGTTCTATACAATGAAGGTAGTGACCTTAAGTACAATAATAATGAGCATATTAACAATGGGTCTTTTATCCAATCCGTTTATTTCATCAAATATCTCTTTGTTTAACAAAGTTTTTGCTCAAGAATCAGAAGAAGTATTCATTATACCGGGAGCAGCAGATCCAAATAACGACGAGGCATTTGTTCCACCTGAAATTAGTGTATCATCTGAAGGGAATATAGTTTCATGGACAAATGATGACTCAATAGAGCACACGGTAACTTCTGATGATGGATCATTTGACTCTGGTCCAATATCCCCTGGTGATACATTCGATAATACATTTGATTCACCTGGAGAATTTGGTTATCATTGTTCAATACATCCCTTCATGACAGGTGTGGTTATAGTCGAATAATCCCTTTTTTTTATTTGTTAATACATTATAGTACGTTTCTCTAATTATTATTTATAAAATATTTTACTTAATTTATAAATGATTTTATTAATTAAAAAAGAAAGAAGAGAATTATTATTTTTATTCTTTATCCTATAGACGATAACCTTGCTCTTCATAATATCCACTTTCACAATGGTCATAATATCCATCACCATAAGATTTACTTGGAATATATTCTAGTAATTCTGATGGTGAATAATAGTATTCTTTTGGTTCTAGTTGATAATAAGATCGTTCTTCTTTATATTCTGATGCAGAAACATTTAGTATAATAATTGTGATATATACCAAAATTGTACCAATGTTATAGAGGCAAACAAGATTAAGAAATTTATTCTATTTATTTAGAACGTAAAATAATATAAAATATGATATATTAAATAAATTCAATTATAACATATTAAATTAAACTTAAAATATTATGTTACTAAATTATTTTAATAAGAATTGAAATCATCAATTTATGTACTTAATAAATTAATTATTTTTCTTATAACTTTTATATAAATTATAGTAATCTGTGCTCATAATTTTTAGTTATTCCTCTATTAAAATAAGAACTATTGCATAATATGAATATTCAAAAGTAGTAGTTTTTATCATATTAGAATTTCTAACTTGACCATCACCATAATTTTTCTCTTGGATTTCTATTTGTTTATCTAATACTTCCATTATAGATACATCAAAGATATTTCCAACACTGTATTGCTTAGTAAACTCATTTACTTTATCAAGTAATTCTGGAACAGTTTTACCATGGAGATAAAATCTTTTGTGATATTGTTTCATATATTTTTATTAAAATTTATTTCTATTATTATTTGCAACGAAAAGAATGAACTTAATTGTATATTTTTATCCAATTCAGCTAGAAATGAGTTAGCTCTTTTCATTGTAAAGATATCTGTGTTGATATATAGATCTATTGGCTTATTGTATCTCTGATACTAGTTGTAATGGATCATTAATCAATTTATAGAAAAAAATTTACCATCTCCATCAAAACCATGAGTTACATTTATTACTGTTTCGATAAAATTGATATCTATTATTATGGATATACCATTATTAATATCATTTTTATATAGAATTTAAAAAAAATTGAATTTATTCCTTAATAGATATTGCATTTGTTATTAGTGCCACATTATCGCAACTATCTGTTTTAATGTGTCCATAAAAAAAGTTAAACAATTATAGGAACTGAAAGAGAGAGTATCTTCTAAATTAATTTTGATAACAGTAAATTATCTTTTAATCAAGCAAATTGTTATTTTTCAAATAATAATTTATTATTTTCAATGGTACCAGATAAAGACCTTAGAAATAAACATAGTGATGTTAGTATTTGTAATAAAATAGAATATTTTTAGAAAAAAAAGTAATAGCAAATGAAATAAAGAGCAATTGACATAGGGACAAGTGAAATACCTTTAGAATAAAATTTTTGTACAATTGAAATAATTATGATAAATTATTTTTTTTGTAATAATAATATTTCTTTTCAATTTTACTTTCATTTTATAATTTCTTTAACTCTTCCTACTACATCATTATCAAGAATGACCTTAATTCCATATGGATGAGTAGATGAAGATGTTAAGATTTTCTTTACTATTCCTTTGGTCAATTTTCCAGTTTTTTGATTTTCTTTTTCTACTATTTTGACTATAGTTCCAGGTTTTACATCTTTCCTCTTTATATCTTTCAATATGCCTTCAAATATTATGATATTTATAGATAGTTTATATTTATTGTTAATTAATAATAATAAGTTAAGGATATAATATTGTTATGAGTCATTGATAAATTTTAATTCAATATCTTTATGTGGAAATTGTTTAATTATCTCTTCTGCTAACTTATAACTTTCTTTATCATTTACATCTTCTCTAGTGGAAAATTCAAATATTGTTTTTGTATTTGGCAAATATACTCGTTTTAGATTCAAGTCACCATTTCCTTCTTCTCCTTTTTTGAAAATGTAACGTTCTCCTCGTTTGGTTATAGGATTCCAACTTCTTAACAATATACCTTGTTTTTCTACATTCACATTTTTTATTTTATCATAAACTTTTGTATGCATAAATAGATGGAAAAATGTATTATTGGGGTTGAAGAAATATCTTAGAGTATAGTAACTTTTGGGATGATGAGAAAAGGGTATTGATTTTAATTCCTTTGAATGATAATACCATTCAAAATGGAAACCGGTTTTTTCAATTTGCATAATATAATATAATATGTCTAACGAGGATTTCAATTTTGCTATAAAAATATTAATAAATATTTATTATAACAAAAAATGGATAAATCATAATAGATGATAATCACTAACCATTCTTTCTTTCTCATCTATCTTTAACTTTCTCAATATCTGAAAATTTTATTTTCTTTTATATTAATGTCCAAAGCATATCTATTTGATTAGTTGATTAAAGAAATTCAATTAATTTTAATATAATACTATTAAACAGTTACAATTGAATCGATAAAGACCAGTTATTTAACCTTTAAAATCATTGTCTATCATATTAAAACAATCCAAACCTAATGGAATAGAAAGTCTAGAATAATATTTTCATGATATTTTGCTCATTGATAATATATCAGTAACAAGTATTATTTCATATTCTATATTAGATTAATTTTTCTCGTAACATAAAACCATCTTTCCTTTCATATATTTAGAAATCTTTTTGCCATACAATTGCTATAACTTCTCCTATATGATGTAATTCTTCTGTCATAACATTGGAAAAGAAAATCTTTTACTATGGAGTTTTTTCTCACACCATTATTATTTATTCTAAAAAATGCTTTTATAAGATCTTTATCATTTAGATTCAAAAAATAACTATAAGTTTTGAAATTACTCTAAACTATAATCGATTAGTATTATACATAATCTATCCCTAACAACTGATATATACGATGATTGTCAATTCTAAATTAAAATTGTCTTTAGGAATTGAAATATAAAATGAAAAA
>DASSVK010000046.1:0-17190 GCA_035706205.1 Nitrososphaeraceae archaeon
CATAATTAACAAATGAATTGAATAGAGCAATATCTTGTTCAAACAGATCTTCAATATTTTATAATTCATCTTTATATTCTCTTATTTCTGGAGAAATAAAATTACAACTTAATTTATACTATATTATATCTTCCCTGTTCCTGCAATTAGTTTATTATTTTCATCAAACTAACTAATCATTTGAGCGACAATGCTTTATGATATCTATTTTTCAATTCAATACCATGTTCTTCATAATAGGAAAATATTAAGGATAAACCATATAAAATAGTGAATTTCATCTTTAGGATTAATAGTATTACCAAAAAATCAACACCACCAACAATGTCTTTCATTCTTCTTTAAAAGATGCAACTTATAATTTTAATGCATATTCTTTCAATACTTATTATTTTTAAAAAAAAATTTGTCTTTTTTAGAATGGAATATAAATCCAAATAGAAATCTTTCTCTCAGTTTTTTAGTTTAATGATTTTATTTTATTAATAATGACATCTTCATGCTTTCTAGTTAATCCTTATATATTTTTTGATTTTCCTTATATAATGCTTTATTATAATTCTTATATTGATTCTCTATTTAGAACATATATATTTAGCATATTATATTGGTCTGATGACCATCTCTTGCAAAGAATAAAAATCATCTATATCAATAGAACTTGGGATTTTAAATCTTCATAATATTGTAATTTTCTTGACTTTGTTAGCTATTTAAGCATTAGATTTGCCTAGAGAGGGAATTAAAGTGACTATTTATTCCTCTTTTTGATATGTTATTTTTCATTATTAGATTTATATGTGATCTAGCTTAAAAAATATAATACTTTTATTATAATTTTTATGTTTTAATTTCTTTCATACTAATTATTGAATATCAATTTAAATAGATTATTAATAATTTCTAAAATTTTGAAATCAAGATCCATCATAAGGATATGTTTTCATTGTAAATATAGTATTTTCCGATCTTTTATCTAACAATTTAATATTTTTTAGGTTTTTTATTAAAAATTAATATATTAATTTCTCACATTTAAAATTAGAAAATTAATATAACTATCACATAGATCATATTTAGAAATATGAGAGTGGATCATATAGCTATTGCAGTTAATAATGTAGAACAAGCACTAAAAAATTATCAAAATATTCTTAAGATAGAAAAAATTGACATTGAAGAGGTACCAAATGAAAAGGTACGTGTTGTTATGCTCAAATTAGAAGATAGTAGAATCGAATTAATGGAACCAATGACAGATGATAGTCCTATATCCAAATTCCTTAAAGAAAAAGGAGAAGGAATACATCATATTGCCATAACTGCTGATAATATTGAAGATGATGTAGCTCGTGCAAAAAAAAATGGTATGAGATTTCTTGGTGAAATAAGGAGTGGATCATATGGTAGAAAAATTACCTTTATTCACCCTAAATCATTAAATGGAGTATTAACAGAATTTTGTCAATCGGCTCCGTAGAATAAATAGCATTTGATAGATCTTTTTCTAATAAATCTTGCAAAAGTTTCTTTTTTTAATAAATAGCAGGAACTACAATAAAATATATAACTAATTATAATAAATTTACTAACCTTTTTGAGAATTCACTAGTTGAAAGATTACCTCCAATGTCTATTGTTTTTTGATTTTGGTTTAATAAATTAATAATTGCATTTTCAATTTTAGCAGCCTCAAGAAATAATGAGGAATCTTGATATTTGTCTCCTAGCCATTCTAACATCATCTTAATAGAAAGAAATATCGATGATGGGTTAGCAATATTTTTTCCAGCAATATCAAAAGCAGCTCCATGAACAGGTTCAAATAAAGAAAAATTTTGACCTATGTTAGCTGAAGGCCCCATTCCTAAACCGCCAACTATTTGAGCCGCTTCATCAGAAAGGATATCACCAAAAAGATTAGTTGTAACTATGACATCAAAGTTCTCTGGATTTCTAATTAAATTCATAGCACATGCATCTACATATAATTCACTATACTCTATTTGAGGATATTTTTGAGCAACATCCTTACAGATATTCCTAAACAAACCATCACTTTTTCTTAATACATTTGCTTTATGGACTGATACTACTTTCTTCTTTTTATTTCGAATTATTGCTGTTTTAAATGCATATTCGGCAATTCTTCTTGAGGCTTTTTCAGAGATAATTCTAAGAGCAACAATAGTTTCGGAATCAGCATAGAATTCCCATCCCAAATAAACATCCTCTGTATTTTCTCTGACTATAACTAGATCAATATTGTTTGAAATTGATTTAATATTAGGAAAAGATTTAACAGGTCTTATATTAGCATATAGGTCGAAATATCGCCTTAAGAATATAATCACATCGGCAGCGCTTTCACCAACAGGACCTTTCAAAGATGCATCACTTTTCTTTATAGCATCAAGAGTGAAATCTGGTAAAGCCTTACCAAATTTAGTTAAGGCATAATCTCCCGCATCCACTTCAAGAAGATTCAATTTGATAGAAGTTGTATCATTAATAAATTCAAGAATCATTTTTGCACTTTTTATTAGCTCTGGTCCAATTCCATCGCCGGAAATTAATGAAATACTATATCTAGTCAACTTAATTTTCTATTACAATTAAATTGTTTTTAAAAATTGTTTTTCTTAAATATAAAATCCTATTATGCCAAACGTATATTCTCTGTTGGCTATGGAAAAAGCCTTCTAATAGTTTATCTCCTTTGACTAGGATAAAGGTTCAAAGATATATGTAATTATCGAAATACTTTTTATTTCATCATTTAAAAAAAATGTTATTTTTTAAACATATAGATTATCTAGAAATACAATTATTATTTATTATTAGTACTGTATTATTATTTTCTAAATACTATAGGAATATAATTGATTCAAAAAAGCGATTTAAAAAAAATGTCTTTAAAAAGAAATCTTTGGTTCATATTTTCCAAATACAGATTGAAAAGCGTTACTAATCTCGCCAAGTGTGACTTTATTTTTTACTGCATTTATGATATGTGGCATTAAATTTTGATTGTCTTTTTCTGCATTCTTAATTAAAAGTTCTATTGCGTGGTCAACTTTAATTTTATCTCTATTTTTCTTAAACTCCTTTAACCTCATAATTTGTCTGTTCTCAATTTGAGAATCCATGACATTTAGAGAAGGTTCAATATCATGGCGATCTTGATATTTATTTACTCCAACTATAATTCTTTTTTGTTCATCTATTTCTTTTTTTAAAGAATATGCATTCTTCCTTATTTCATCCTGGAAAAATCCCTTTTCTACAGCAGAAAGAGCTCCTCCCATTTTATTTATCCTTTTTAAGTATTTATCAACTTCTTCCTCTATTTGATTAGTTAAAGACTCAACATAATAAGATCCGGCCAAAGGATCAACAGTTTTTGTCACCCCGGTTTCAGTAGCTATTATTTGTTGTGTTCTCAAAGCTATTTTTACTGATTCTTCTGTTGGTAATGCTAGTGCTTCATCTCTTGAATTAGTATGTAAAGATTGACATCCTCCTAATACTGCAGCAAGGGCTTCTGTTGTTACTCTTACAATGTTATTGTCAACCTGTTGAGCAGTTAGAGATTCTCCGCTAGTTTGAACATGAAAACGCAAAGTACATGATTTAAAATCTTTAGCATGAAATCTTTCTTTCATTATTTTAGCATATATCCTTCTGGCTGCTCTAAATTTGGCTATTTCTTCAAAAAATTCCATAGTACAACAAAAGAAAAATGAAAGCCTTGGTGCAAAATAATCAACTTTAAGTCCTCTATCTATACAAGTCTGAATATATTCAATTGCATTTGCAAAAGTAAATGCTAATTCTTGAGTAGCATTAGATCCTGCCTCACGCATATGATATCCAGAAATGCTAATTGGGTACCATTGAGGAACATATTTTGAACAATATTGAATCATATCTCCAATTAAACGAATCGATGGTTTTGGTGGATAAATATATGTATTTCTAGCTATATACTCTTTTAAAATATCATTTTGAGTTGTTCCTCTTAAAGAAGTAGGTGGAATTCCTTGTGTCTCTGCGACGGTTATATATAAAGACAATAATGTAGAAGCAGTTGAATTGATTGTCATCGAGGTACTTACTTTATCTAATGGAATTGCATCAAAGCAAGTCAACATATCTTCAATTGAACTGATTGCTACACCTGTTCTTCCAACTTCGCCTTCAGATTGTGGATTATCCGAGTCTCGCCCGGTTTGTGTAGGTAAATCAAAGGCAAGGGATAAACCTGTTTGACCATGATCTAAAAGAAACTTAAATCTATTATTAGTTTCTTCGGCACTTCCAAATCCGCTATATTGCCTCATAGTCCACAGACGCTGACGATACATCAAATCGTGGATTCCTCTCGTAAAAGGATATTTACCTGGTTTTTCATCTTTTATATTTTTCTTTGCAATATTGTTTCTATTGTAAACTGCTTTAACTGAAAAACCAGAGTCTGTTTTTATTTCTTCTTCTTTGGACATTTTTTGTTTTGACATTTCTAACTTTTAACTCCTAATGATTTTGGATTTTTTTGGATATTGATTAATTATATTGTTTAAAAGTCCTGAAGTAAGATCATCTGCTGCTTGATAGGGATCCACTTTTTTATTTTGTATTTTATCAATGAAATTATAATATGAAGGATTATCCTCTAACATTGTTAAGATTTTATCTTCGAGGATATTTAAAACCATATCTTTTAATTCAACTTCTAACAATCCTAATTCTTTTTCTTTGAAATTATCAACTCGATCATTAAGCATTTTATTAATATTATCTGCTACTTCTTTTATCCCTGTTCCAGTTTTTGCTGAGCATTTTAGTATAGTCGGTTTTTTTTCTGTTTCGCCAATTAAATCCTTTATTGTATTATAAAGAGTATTAGCACCTTCAATATCTGCTTTATTTACTATATATATATCTCCTATTTCAGTAATTCCTGCTTTAATAGCTTGTACCTTATCTCCTGTATTAGGAGTAAAAAGAACTATTGTAAGGTTTACTATTTTGGATACTTCTATTTCTAATTGGCCTGCCCCTACGCTCTCAACTATTATTAAATTATAACCTGCAGCATCAAGAATTCTAATTATGTTTCTTAGCGATTTTGAAATTCCTCCAATAGCACCTCTCGATGCTATGCTTCTCATAAATACATCAGAATTATCTATTATATTGCCTTGCATACGAATACGATCTCCGAGAATAGCACCTCCTGTTATTGGGCTTGTAGGATCTACTGCAATTATTGCTATTTTGTACCCAATTTCTTTGAATTCTTCTACCAATTTTCCAATTAAAGAACTTTTACCTGAGCCTCCTGGACCAGTAAATCCAATAGTCATTGCTTTTCCTGTCTTTTTAAAAATTTGACGAATAATTTCTTGATATTCTCCTTCTTCATTATCTATTATAGAAATTGCTCGTGAAAGTGAACGTCTATCTCCTTTCAAAATTCCCTCTACTATTTTTAGCAATATTTTCTCTAAAATTTTATTATTTACCTGCTTATAAATAATATTTTAATTGAAAATCCAAATTTGGTTCCAATTAATGATGAAAGAAAACTTTTACCTTTATTTATATAATTGTATCTATAAAAATAAAGTAAATAAGATAAAGATTTAAAATCCCAATGGCTTAATACTAATAGAATATGACCATTAACCAAACTCAACAAGTAAAACGTATTAGGGTTTTAGTTGCAAAAATGGGTTTAGATGGACATGATCGTGGAGCATTGGTTATTTGTAGAGCATTAAGAGATGCAGGAATGGAAGTAATTTATTCTGGATTATTTTGTACTCCTCAACAGGTTGCAAAAACTGCTATTGATGAAGATGTTGATGCTATTGCAATGAGTTTACTTAATGGTGCACATTTAACATTATTTCCTAAAGTTGCAAAAATACTAAAAGAACAAGGTATTGATGATATCTTACTTATTGGTGGAGGAGTAATTCCCGAAAAAGATAAAAAACTATTAGAAAAGGAAGGAATCACAGGTAACTTTGGTCCAGGAACACCACTGTCAACAATTATCAATCATATTAATTCAAGTATTAAGAAAAAAAAAGAAATATAAAAATAAGTTAATAATAATAATAAATAAATTTTTAATTTAATATATAGTTATTGCAGATAAAATCTTAATTTCTAAAAAAAAGGAAATTAATTTGTGTAGTTATTATTAAAGTATGGAGGTTATTGTCATCCACCAGTAGAGTTTTGTAGTTCATTTCTAGAAGTAGGAATTTCAATAAATGGAGTGGCACCCTGTCCTCCGCCGCCAAGAACTAAAGGCAATTGACCATCCCATCGTTGGGCCTTGAGCCATTCCAGGTATGTTGGACTTTCCCTTAATTGCTGATCAATAATACTGATAGCTTCAGACTCACCTTCTGCTTTAAGTACATTTGCTTGTTTGAGACCAGTAGCTTGTGCAATCGCTGCTCTTTGTTCTCCTATTGCTTTTGCCTCTGTTTGATTAGCTTCAATTTGGATTCTACGTAATTCATTTTGTGCTTGCAAAGCTCTCTGTTGAGCTTCCACTTTAGCTTCTATAGCTTTGGTGAACTGTGTTGAAAACCTGAATTCGGTGATTGACAAAGTTTCTAGTACAAGATTATAATTAGCAAGTCTAGCTTGAATTTGTTGTTCAATTTGATTCTTAACTGTCTCTCTTTTTGTTATTAATTCTTCAGCATTAAAACGAGCAGTAACCTGTTTTACTGATTCTTGAATGGCAGGTAGTATAACTCTATTAGCATAATCATATCCCAATTGTTGATAGAGTAGTTGAGCTGCTTCTGCTCTTATATGATAATTGAGAGCAACTTCTGTGCTGACTTCTTGAAGATCTTTGGAAGCGGAAGTTGAACTCACAACAACTTTTTGGGTCCTTACTTCAAGTGGTATTACCTGATCACGAAAAGGAACTACAAAATGGAGACCTTCATCAAGACTAGTATTTGGTTCAACTGCACCGAATTGCAACAAAACTCCTCTATGTCCTGCATCAACTGTCTTGACACTTGCAGTTACTAAAACTATTACAATAATTAACCCTATAACAGCAGGAATAATGACCCTAAACAATGATTTATTATATCCAGTAGATGAATATGATTCTAACGGTTCACCTTCTGGAGTTACACCCCCTCGAGGGTACTGTCTTCCAAAACCACTAAATGGACTCTTTTGGCCAATACCATAACGACGTTTGTAAATCTGATAGGCAATTATGCCTATAATTATAATTGTAAAAGCAATTCCAATAATTCCACTAATTTCAACCATTATTTTTATCTCCTTATTAATTAATAGTTAACATTATTTATTTATAAATTAATATAAACCATTAGTTCTATACTAACCACTAGAAAATTACTTTTATTTTGACAATTAATTCAAATATATATTAGAAATTAATTGCTTTGCTCTGGCCACATCATATTTCGCATTACTTTGCCAACTTTTTCAATCTGGTGATTTTCTATCTCTTGAATATATAATTTGAAAGCATTCTTACCTTCATTTTTATATCTTGTTAGCCATTCTTTTGCAAATTGTCCTGATTGTATTTCAGATAAGACATCTTTCATCCTAGATTTAGAAGATTCGTCTATTACACGTGGACCTCTTGTTAATCCACCAAATCGTGCTGTTTCACTGACACGATTGTACATTCCAGTAAGCCCATACCTTTGGATCAGATCTACTATTAATTTCAATTCATGTAAACATTCAAAATATGCTACTTCTGGTTGATATCCCGCTTCAACTAAAGTTTCAAATGCTTTCATGACCAAAGAATGAGCACCTCCACAAAGATCAACCTGTTCTCCAAACCAATCAGTTTCTACTTCTTCCTTGAAGGTAGTTTCTATTACCCCTGGTCTAGTACTACCAATTCCTTTTGCTAAAGTAAGAACACGATTTAATGCAGTTCCAGTATAATCTTTATATACCGCAACTAATGAGGGGGTACCAAATCCTTCTAAAAAAAGTTCTCTCACTCTTTGACCAGGACCTTTAGGGGCAACCATAATAACATCAACATTAGTAGGCGGCACTATCCATTTCCAATGAATTGAGGCACCATGAGAAAAACAAAGAGCTTTATTTTCTGTTACATATTTACTGATTTCACTTTTATAGGTATCTGCTTGTTCCATATCTGGAATTAATATATGAATTATGTCAGAGTTTTTAGCAGCTTCTCCTATTTCCATAACTTTTTGCCCATCATCTTCAGCAATTTTCCACGAATTTCCATCTTTTCGTAATCCCACAATGACATTAAATCCAGAATCTTTAAGATTATTGGCTTGAGCTTTTCCCTGAATCCCGTATCCTATTACTGAAATTGTTTGATTTTTTAAAGAATCAATACTGACGTCTTGATCGCTCCATTTCTTAACCATAAAAGATATAAAAAAAGAGGTTTTATAAATAATAACTGTTAAAACCTTTATTTTTGGTGCAGTGATACCACGGTAAAATATTTACAATAATATAAGAATCATCTTTCTACTCGAATAAATTGTTATGTATATTTATTACTTCAATAAGCAAGTAATCAAGCTATAATAACAAAGTTGAAAGACTAACTTATCATGAAAAATATTTTTATATTATATTTTCATGTTCTTAATTTAAGGTATCTGATTCCAAAATAATGAATGAAGATGAAACTGATGTTGATATTAAATGCAAAAATTGTCAGCATAAGATATCAATGCATTTACCTCATTGTAAAGTATCCTTACATGATGAAGATAATAAAAAAATTTGTGATTGTAATAAGCCGGAATTCTATAATGCATTAATCTCTGGAAAGTATATAGGCTGGACTGAAATACATTGTAACAATTGTGGTAAATTATTAGCATTTATAGATAGTCCAAGTGAAAATATTTACGATTTTATTGTAATGTGTAAAAAATGTATTATTCAACATCACTAATTAATAATATTTTAAATTAGTAAAAAATTGTTCTTTTTTAACTAATATTAACAGGAGGCTCTAATTTTATATTATAGATTTAGATACAATATTCTAGTACTAAATTAGAATACATTATATTAATATCATATTAATGATATTGTTAAACATTTTATACATTGAACCTTTATAAACTTTTTATCATTACTTTTGTCAATAATTCTAAATTTTTTAAAACCACACTTCAGACAAATTGGACAGTCTCTTTTCTTTTGCATTGATTTTTCACCATTTCTGAGGAATAGTATCTGATTTTGATAGTATTTTTATCCTCTCTATTCCATCTACATCCATTATCAATTCTTTAACAGGCTCTGGAACCAAATCATCCCATTTCTCATTATTTACAATTAATCTTCGTATATTTTCGCCATTAAATTTAATTTTATTTATGAATATTGGTTCTTTTACAATAATATCTTTTTTACTAAGATAGCGAACATATTCGTTACCTGAATAGATAATTTCAAATTTTGGGACCATTGACTTCAAATACTCTAGCCAACATGCATTATTTTCAAAATTTACTAAAGGTATTAAAAAAATTTTGCAATGATCTATCTTTTGGAAAGATATTGTAGCATGAATCATTTCTGTTCTTTCTCCAGCTGTAAAAGGATCTTTATATAAATAGTTAAATTGAGCGCTTCCTATGACTATTATCAATTCTTCACACTCCTCTAAAACCTGCTGAACGAGTTTTAAATGCCCATTATGAAATGGTTGGAATCTTCCTATAATAAGTCCTCTTTTATAATCACTCATTTTATTGGATGAATAACATTAACCATTTTTTCCTAATTTGATTTTCTCTTTTTCTATCTCTGTTTTCTCGATTTTCTTAAATAGTGGAAAATTTTTACCTATTCTATGATTAGGTTCAATTTTTAATTTAGATGAATCATCCCATGATTGTTCCCATAGATTGCTTTTATTATTAGTTAATTGTAACCAAATTTTCTCTGCCGAATTTGGAATAAATGGTGCAAGAAGTATTGCAAGTGTTCTTACTGCATTCATTGAAATATAAAGAGTAGTAGATGATGTATCCTTATTATTCCAAGGTTGTTTCTTTTGAAAATATTGATTAAAAAAATTAGAAAATTTTAAAATATTTTTTAATGCTTTATCTGTTTCAGTATTCAGTAAAAATTTTCCAGTTTCTTTAGATATATTAATAATTATTTCTATCGCATTTTTATCGTCTTGATCATAAATACAAGGTTCAGGTACAATTCCATTGAAATTTTTTTTAGTAAAGGATAAAGTACGATTTATAAAATTTCCGATATTATCTATAAGTTCATTGTTTATTTTGCTATAAAAAACATCCCAATCAAAATTGATATCATCTTGATTAGAAGGACTTATAGAGGCAATATAAAACCTCAAAAAATCAGGATTAAATTTTGAAATAAAATCTTTCAAACTAATATACCAATTCCGGCTTTTTGATAATTTTTTGTTATGAAGCATTAAATGTCCTCTAACTGGTATATAATCCGGAAGTTTATATTCTCTATTGATTCCCATCCTTATTGCAGGTAGAAAAAGAAAATGATGGTATATTATGTCTTTTCCAATAAAATGATATACTAATGATTTATTCCAAATTTCTTTTCCCTTCACTTTAAATCTTTCTTTCATCAGAGTGTTAAATGTAGAAATATAGCATAGATGATTATCAAACCAGCCATAGAATACTTTTCCATTAGCCTCCTCTAACGGTATACTTATTCCCCATTCAAGGTCTCGAGTAATATCCCAATCTTGTAATCCTTCTTTAACCCAGTAGAGAACGTAATTTTTTACGTCTTGTTGAAGATTATTATTAGAATTTAACCAGTCTTTTAATTCTTGAGAAAAGTTTGATAATTTGAAAAAATAATGATTGCTCATTTTTTTTATAGGTGGTTTCCCACAAATTCCACATTTAGGATCTAATATTTCTTCAGGAACTCTTCCACATTTCTCACAAAGGTCAGAATATTGAT
Organism: Nitrososphaeraceae archaeon; assembly: GCA_035706205.1. Classification (GTDB taxonomy): domain Archaea; phylum Thermoproteota; class Nitrososphaeria; order Nitrososphaerales; family Nitrososphaeraceae; genus TH1177. The sequence goes on from DASSVK010000046.1 coordinate 11,026, forward strand.
CATCTGATTTACAATAAGGACAGGTTCCTACTACGTATCGATCGGGTAGGAATTTTTTATCAAAATCACAATAAAATTGGATTACTTCTTTTTCATATATGTGACCATTAACTAATAATTTATTAAAAACATTTTGTACAAAGACTTGATTTTCTTTAGAGCTTGTCTGACAAAATTTGTCAAAAGAAATTCCTAATGCAGAAAAATCCTCTATGTCACGTTTATTCCAATAAGCAACAAATTCTTCAGGTCTTTTATTTTCTTTTTCAGCCTTGATTATAATAGGAGTTCCAAAATCATCAGACGCACAAATATGAAATATCTGTTGTTGGGAAAGTCGTAAAAAACGTGTAAATATATCCGCTGGAAGATAAGTTGAAGATATATGTCCAATATGAATTTCACCATTCGCATAAGGAAGAGCAGTAGTAATTATTATCGGTTTATTTGTTTCAGATATTTCATTCTTATTATTAATAGAAATGTTTTTTTCATAAACTGATTGAAAATTACTACTACTGTTATTATTATTCAGCATGATTTTAATAATGATTTTAAATTTCGGTAATAAAATGATATTGGGATTTTATTTATTGATGTTATAGATAATATTTATTATACAATGACAAATTATTTTATTTTTTTCAACACTGTTTTTAATAATTATTTTTATCTTTTTTAAACTTTATAATAGTATTTACAAATTAAGGACATAACAAATAAGTAGTTGATATTTTTATTTCTCAACTTTCAGTAGATATTAGGATGAAATTTTTGTGGAAATATTTTTTTCATATTACATAAAAAATATCTTTTTAGTAAAGAGAAGAGTATTTATGATAATAGTCAATTTGTCTTTGACTAAGTTTATCTATTGTTATGTCAAAGGCAGATAAAGCTAGATGAGCTACTTGCTCGTCTATTTCTTTAGGGACTTGATGAAGTTTCTTTTTTAAATTTTGATAATTTTCTGCAATATATATTATCGATAACAATTGATTTGCAAACGATAAATCCATTACTTCTGAGGCATTACCTTCTCCAGCTATTAAATTTATTACTCTTCCTTTAGCAATCAAATGAATTTTTTTTCCATTAATATTATAGCACTCCAGATATGGTCTCACCTGTTTAGGAAATTTATCTTGACTTTGAAGGTAATGAATATCAATTTCAACATCAAAATGTCCTGCATTAGCTAAAAATACCCCATTTTTCATTAAACTAAAATCTTTTTTGCTTATTACATCTCTTTGTCCAGTACATGTAATAAAACAATCACCAGTGGGTAAAACATCTTTAAGTCTTTGAACGTTAAATCCATCCAAATGAGCTTCCAATGCTTTTATTGGATCAACTTCAGTTATTGTAACTTTTGCACCTAAACCTCGCAATGATGATGAGACCCCTTTACCTACCCAACCATAACCACAGACTACAAAATGTTTGCCTGCTATTAATATTCCCAAAGTTCTTAATAATCCATCAATGGTACTTTGACCAGTACCATATCTATTATCAAAAAGATGTTTGGTCTTGGCCTCATTAACTCCAATAATAGGATAATTTAGTTTATTATTCGATTGAAGTGATAAAATCCTAAAAATACCAGATGTTGTTTCTTCAGTCCCACCAATGATACTTTTTATCTTCCTATTATGAGCAATACTATGTAATTCAGCACCATCATCTGTTACTATATCTGGATTTGTATTTAGAACTTTTATAATATTTTTAAAAAAATCTTTTTTTGTTTGGTTTTTTGTAGCAAATACCTTCATTTCATTATATTTTAAAAATTCTACTATATCCTCCTGAACAGACATTGGATTTGCTGAGCAAATAGAAATATTAGCTCCCAGTGCTTTGGCAGCCATTAATAATACAGAAGTTTCTTTTGTTATATGCAAACAAAATCCTAAGTTGAAGTCAGTAAGTGGTTTAATTCTTTCATATTTTTTGCGTATTTTAGAAATAATTTTCATAGTATATAATGCCCATTCGTAAGATAATTTTCCTGTTTCCAATAAAATGGTAGAATTCGTATATTTTTTATTTTTGGATTTTAAAAACGACGAATGTGATCTAATTTTCATTTTTATATTATTATTAAAATTATGATAATATTAAATTTGAAAGAACTTCTTTAATAGCTTTGATATTTAAATGATAGTAGAAAATAAATTTTTTTAACGGAAAAAATTATAATTCTCATAACCAATTCATAGTCATTGATAAGAAAATTATATAACCTATATTAGATTAATAATCCTGAGTTATGGCTTGGATAAAAATTGCTCAAACATTTGACATTCCAGAAAATAAGGGAAAAGAAGTAGAGGTGAATGGAAATAGAGTAGCTATATTTCATGCTAATGGAAGATATTATGCTCTGGAAGCATTGTGCAGACATCAAGATGGATCGCTTGCCCCTGGCAAAATTAATGGTGAAGTAGTAGAATGTCCTCTACATTTTTGGCACTATAATATTAAGACAGGAGAATTACTTGATTATCTTAAAGATGTTAAATTAGAAACTTATAATTTAGATATACGCGGTAATGATATTTTTATAGATATTTAAGATATCAATTTATTATATTATAAATTTATATATCATTTAATAAAAATTATTGACTTTGAAATTATATAATACTCTATCAAAAGAATATGATGAATTACAGGTAAATAATAATACTGTAAAAATTTATCTATGTGGGGTAACTGTGTATGATGATTCTCACATTGGACATGCACGAACTATAATCATATTTGATGTTTTACATAGATATCTTTTATCAGAAGGTTATAAAGTTATATTCATTCAGAATTTTACAGATATCGATGACAAAATTATAAAAAAAGCAAAATTATTAAATAAGGATCCCAAAGAGATAGCAGAAAAATATATTGAACAATATTTTAAAGATTCATCTTGCTTAAATGTGTTAGAAGAAATCTATTATCCGAAAGCAACTGAGCATATAAAAGAAATCATTGAATTGATAAAAAATTTGCTTGAAAATAACTATGCCTATATTACATTAAATGGAATCTATTTTGAAGTAAAAAAATTTTCACAATATGGGAAATTATCAAAAAAAACTATTAAAAGTATTGAATCAGGAGCTAGAATAGAGATAGATCATCTCAAAAAAGATCCGCTTGATTTTGCATTATGGAAATTTTCTTCTGAATCACCTAACTGGGAAAGTCCATGGGGAAATGGTCGTCCTGGATGGCATATAGAATGTTCTGCAATGGCATTAAAACATATTGGAAATACGGTAGACATTCATGGGGGAGGAAATGATCTTATTTTTCCGCATCATGAAAATGAAATAGCACAATCTGAATCCATGACAGGAGTTGATTTTGCAAAAATTTGGATGCATTGTGGTATGGTAAACATTAATTCTGAAAAAATGTCCAAATCTCTAGGAAATATTGTAACTATACGAAATGCTATCAATAAATGGGGAGCAAATACCATAAGGCTTCTTTGTTTATCTACACAATATTCAAAACCATTAGAATATACATTATCGAATCTTATTGAAGCTAGATCTAAATGGCGATTGATTGAAAATTGTTTTTATGAATTAAACTCTCCAATTGTTATTGAAGAAGAATCAAATTATTCTTCTATACTATCACAAAATGTTTTAGATTCAATAAAAAATCATCTAGAAAATGATTTTAATACGCCACTTGCTCTTTCTGAGTTTATGAAATTTGTATCTGTATTAAATGAATATGCAACAAAGGAAAAGATATCAACCAAACTATCAAATATTATATTACCTATTTTCAAGAAAATTATGTATATATTTGGGTTGAGAATCTCAGAATTATCAAATATTCAAATAGAAAAAGTAAATAAGATGATTAATCTTAGGAATAATTTCAGAAAAAATAAACAATTTGAAAAATCAGATAATATTCGAATAACATTAAAAGAAAAATATGGTATAGAATTAATTGATCATAAAAACTATAGAACGATTTGGAAAAAAGTTGAAAAATAAGATATTTTAATTAAACAACAACTATAGAAAAAACCAAATACAAGAACTAACAAAAAAATCGAATGGTATATTTAAGATATTTCTTAAAAAATTTGACTTTGTAAATTTTTTACTGTTTAACTTAAATAATATTGAATTAATGTTAATGAATATAGTGAAAAACCTTGTCTTTATTTATAATATATTAAAGAATTTGTTAAATTCTTTTTTCCAGACATATCATTATCATAATTTAGTGATATTTTCGTTAATTATATTATTCATTATTTTATTTTATATTCCATTTGATTCTTATGAAAATAATTTATATTCTATTGATAAAGCGACATTTCAAAAGGATAAATTTGGTTATTTACATCTCTTTGGCGAAATTAAAAACAAGTCAGAAAAGACTCTTACAAATATAACTTTAAGTTCTAACTTTTCTGACATTGATAATAATATCATTGGCACTTATTCTAGAAGTCCAGAAATAAATACATTAAACCCCAATCAATTTTCTCCGTTTGAAATAATTTACTTGGATCCTAATTCGATTGACAAAGTAAAAAATTATTCATTATCGGTAGAATATAAAGTAGGAAAAGAAAAGCCAAATTTGTTATCTATAGATAATGTAAATGATCGCTTAGACTTTACTGGCTTCTATTATATCAATGGAGAAATTACAAATATTGGTTTAAAAACTGCATATAATGTCACAGTTGTCGTAACGATATATGATTTAGATGGAAATATAATAGGAATTACAAAGGCAATAACAGAACCATTTATAATTGCATCTCAAAATAAAGCCGCTTTCGGATTGGCCGTAAATGCTAAAACATTATCTTTTAAAATAAAAGATTTTATACTTCAAGCATATTCAGATAAATATTTATCCAATACCTTTATCTTAAAAAAATAATTTTATATAGATAAATTTTGACACTGCATTGCTTAAAATAAAAAATATTTTAATTTAGAGAATAATAAATCCCCATAGACTTATATAACTAATTAATATACTTTGTCAAGTCGAAATCTAATGGCAAAAGGAGCAAAAAGGGGTCGTGTTCGTGATAAATGGAAAGATAAAAAATGGATAATAGTGAATGCACCAACAGCTTTTGGTGGAAATCCTATTAATTATGTTCCAATAACAGATATTGATAATTCAAAAGGAAGAGTAATCGAAAATACATTGTACGATATTTATAAGCAAGATCCTAATCAACATCAAATTAAGGTATTTCTCCAAATAGATAAAGCAACTAGTGCAACAGCTAGTACAATCTTCGTAGGCCACGAGTATGCTAAAGAATATTTAAGAAGTCTTGTAAGGCGTGGAAGTTCAATGATTACCTTTATTAAAAATTATACTACTATTGATGGATATACCTTCCGTGTTTCAATTGTTACTTTTACTCAAAGAAGAATTAATACTTCTGCAAAACATGAAATTCGGCTATTCATTGACAAAATGCTAAATGAAAAAATTTCGCAATTACCTCTTGATCAATTCATTCAGGAAGTTACGCTAGGAGGATTGAGTAAGGAATTATTAGCTGAAGCGAAGAAAATTGCGTTTATTAGGCACTTAGGGATAAAAAAATCGAAATTGATCTCAACTCCTGAATCACGATCAATATTTGAAGCTAAGCAGATAGAGACACCTCCAATAACTGCATAATATTTGCTAGATACAAATCCTTCTTTCTTTTTGTCTAAACTTTTTTTAAGTATCATCACTTCTACTCAAATTATTTTTAATAGTGGATAGAAATTTCTATTACAAGTAAACTAAGCGGATCATACTTGAAAGAAAATAAATTAATTCCTCATCTACAATTTTTAAATTCTACCATTGATATAGTAATACATGCCACTGAAGATAAATACAAAATCCTTGAATATGTTTCATCTAATCTTGAAATGTCAAATGAGAAATTTCAAGAGATTGAATATGAAGGTCATTGGGGAAATAAAATCTTAAGATTAACAGCAGAAATTAATAAGAAAGAATCCCAAATATTGATAGAAAAAATTTTTAAAAAATTGTCATTTATTGATAGAGAAAATTTACTTTCAAATCTAGACAAATACATAGATGAAAAAGGAAATTTATATTTAAGATTAGATAAACAGAAAATTTGTA
>DASSVK010000047.1:0-6872 GCA_035706205.1 Nitrososphaeraceae archaeon
TCTTGCATATGTAGTAAGAGTCTATGCACGTCTAGTTGAACTTGGAGCTGAATCACCAGCAAGGAATCCGTACGTTGCAGAAATGTACAAATTAGCATTAGAAGGAAAATTATACAGCAGATCTATCCCATAAAAATAGGAAAAAGAATTTTCAAAAATTTTTCATTTATTTATTTTTTTTATTTTTATAGTAAATAAAATAAAAATCTTAAAACAATCTTTAACCTTGTAAATATACCATTTTAACAAATATTCTATGTTGAATACCTTAAACATCATACTGATAAAAATAATTAAATTGTAATAACATTATAACTATACGAACAGATAAAAATTTAAATACAATATTAAAAGAAATAATAGATTTTCTCAATTTTAATTTTACAAATGTTTCTCTGGAAAAGAAGATCTGCTTTTTACATCATTAAAAAGAAAGGAAATGCCAGGAGAGGTCCAATCTCTTTAATGTTAATTGAACAGTAAAAATAACTAAAGAATTAACTGATAAAAAATTAAAGAAGATATAGAAAATAATAATTTTAAAACTTTATATAAATTATCTTGACCGTATAGCTAGTCATTTAAGAAAAGAAAATATGAGAAACTCTTTGTGATGGTGAATATGCTCTTACAAATACATGGAAACAATGTCAATAACGAATAGATATGACAGATAAATAACATTAAATAAAATAAGTAAAAATTGAAATTGAGAATATTGAATTAAGCAAATAGTATAAAAGTTTAATTTAGAATGTATATGAGATAAATAACTTAAGTCAAGGATAAAAGTTATGTAGAAAATAATAAAAGCATTCTCTATAGCAAAGTTTTATAATTACATCTAAATAAATCATAATATTAAACAAAAAAAGAAAAAAAGTAATCCTATAAATAAAATAAGTGAAGAAGATATTGAATTTTTTCTGGATGTATTAGAAAAATCTTCTGATTATATCAAAGTTAGAAATTTACAAAAAATGATGGGTGGAAAATTTAACTCTACTCAAATTAATACTATTTTTAAATATTTGGAACGATCAAAATTAATTGAGACTGATCTTGATGGAAATATCATATGGATAAAGAAGAAAAAAATAAATGAATACCAAACTCTTGGTGACATAATTAATAAGAATGAGCAAGTTAAGAATCTTCTTAAATATGATAAAGACGTATAAAAGAAATAATAATTTATAAGAGTTTATATTAAAATAATTATTTATTAATAATTTTTATTTCATGTTTATTAATGTCCAACTTTCACTCACCGATTACTTTGATAAGAACCTTTTTAGGTCTTTGACCATCAAATTCTCCATAGAAAATCTGTTCCCACGGTCCAAAGTCTAAATTTCCATTAGTTATAGCTATTATAACTTCTCGTCCCATTATTTGACGTTTTAAATGAGCATCGGCATTATCTTCTCCTGTATCATTATGTCTATATTGTTCAATGGGATTATGAGGAGCTAATTTTTCAAGCCATTTTTGAAAATCATAATGGAGCCCTGTTTCATTATCATTGATAAATACACTAGCGGATATATGCATAGCATTTACAAGACATAAACCTTCTCTAACTTGACTTTCTTTAATTACCGTTCTTACTTCTGGAGTTATGTTAATAAAGTCTATTCTTTTTTTTGTATTAAAAACTAAATAGTGTGTTTTAAATTTCATAACAGAAAAATTTTACAACTAACGACTATTTTATGTTATGATTGCATCTATTATTTTAATGATCCATTGTATATTTACAAATTATAATGAAACAAAAATTTATTAGTTTTATATCAAATTTATAATATTAATCTAAAATATAAACTACTTTTTTTCTTGATTTTATACCTTGGATTATTTTTATTTTATCAGTGGAAACTTGAAAATACTTAGATAATAATTTAATTAATTCACGATTAGCCTTTCCTAGCTCTGGTTTTGACTTGATAGATACTTTTATTTCATTTCCTTTTACTTGAAAAAACTCTGATGTATTAAAATTAATGCTAATAAAATATTTCATATCTAGAGTATATTTCTTTCAATATAATATCTTTAAAGAAGAACAAAGTTTGATGTATTTTTATATTGGAGTAAGCTGAAATTTTGTAGACGTAATGGCTGATTCATTGATCAAACTTTTTTATAAAGATATTAATCCAAAAAAGTGGATTTCTCGATACTATAATAATTCATTAATGTATTTGATTATAATGTTTTTATTTTATCATAGTATAGGAATAATTTCTTCTTCTATAGGAACAATAATAATAGATAATTCAATAGTAGAATATGAAGAACCAAATCTTCCACTCTCTATGTTTCCAGTTATTTTAGCTGGACCGATAGAAGAGTCATTATTTTTTGGAATTCCATTTTATGCTTTTGGTAATAACCTATTTGTACTAATTGGTGGAATAGCATGGGCAATGTTACACATCTTAAATACATATAGTATAGAAGTTAATCAATTATCATATGCAAATTGGTTGTTTGTAATTCCATCACTTTTTTTTAGTTTAAGAACATGGATAAGTGGAAAAGGATGGTTCGCAATACTTGGTCACTCAATATGGAATTTATTGTTCTTTAGTTTAAGTTGCATTTTTCAAGAAACAACTTGTTCATATAGCTTTGAGAGTGAGTATATAAGCATAGCATTACTTTCTGGTATCTTACTTACGGTAGTTTATTTATTGATGAAACGCAGACATGAATAACTGATCAGAAATAGAAGAAAACTTATTTTATTGATATAATGAATATTTTCTTCGGATATTTTCATGCATTCGATATGATAATTTATCAGATATTTCCTCTTGTTTATTATCGAACTCTGTCATTCTCTTTTCTGTAAAAATAAAAGGACCGTAAAGATAATTCTGTCCTTTAATTGGTTTCACTGGCTCAAGTGATGAAAGAAGGGAATTAAGGCGTACATTAACATCTGTGTTATTAATAGAATTATTATTTTCATCTTTAGAAATATTTGTTAGAAAATTCTTAAATACATCTTCATCCAATTTCCTATATCCAAATTGTGTTGTATTGAGTTTTTTTTCTATTATAGAAGAATCTGCTGTAATCTTTGTACCCATTACTAAGGGATTAGGTTTGTAAATAGAATCAATTTTTAGTTGCCAAACTTCATCAGGATTAGAAACAATGGCATCAAAAAAAGAGTCCTTTACTTGAGAAGTCGAAATAATAAAATTCCATTTTCTTTGATTTGTAGAATATTTATTAAATAGATATTTAGCAAGATTATGATCTTCTAATATTTCCATATAAGAAAATATTAAAAAATTCCATATAAATTAATAGTAAAACAAGAATTTATCTATTGTATATGAGTAATCAACAAAAAGAAAGATTTAGTGAACCTTAACATAAAGCATTTCATTTTCTATTATTACTGGATAAGATCCAGTAGATTTGAGATCTTGTGGGAACCATATTAAATTACCAGTTGTAATATCCCATTTAGCCCCATGCCAAGGACATTTTAATTCTTTGCCATTCAATTCTCCCTCATGCAATTCAGCGCCTGCATGAGTGCAAATATTACCAATAGCATAGTAATTTCCTTTAACATTAGCTACTAGGATTTCTTTTCCTCCTGCAGTTATATGTGTCATATTACCTTCTGAAAGATCTGATACTTTTCCAACCAAGAATTTTGTCATATTGTATGTAATAAAATGTAATATATACATATTTTAACAAATTTTTTATACTATATTGTTTCAAATGAGTATTAGGATAAACTGCATATCATTTTCATTATTTATTGAAATATTAGTTTCATTAAGTATAAAATAAATTAAAATGTTTTTTATTTTTTAAATAATGCTATAATAAATATGATTTATATTTATTGGAGTAATAGATCTTTCAAATAAAAGAAAGTGTAAATTAGATTATGATAAAATTTGATGTCTATAATGAAAAGCCTAAAATTTTATTTGAAACTCATCTTATAAATTTAAATCAGAATCAAAGGCAAATCCTAATAGAATTAAGAAATTTTGTAAGATCAATAGGAAATAATATTGTTGAAGATATTAGACCACATAGAATAGTCTATTCTAAAACATTAGCATTTCGTAATTTCCTAGATGTACAACCAACTATAGGAGAATTGATAGTATCAACTAGAAAAAATAGAAAAGAAATGCCTGTAATTCATAAAATTTCAAACAAACAAGATTTTGAAAATTTAAAACAAGAAGTTATCGATGCATACGAAAATATAAAATAATTATAATATTTTTTGATTTTAGTAATTTGAGTTTAATTCGTTATTTTATAATTTTAAAATCGGTAAAATTTCCTATAAAAGTCTCATGTTTTATTTCAACATTATCAACACGACTGTTAGGAGGACCTTGATGACACCATCTTATAACTTTATCAACATTAGATTTTAATCCTTCTAATACACATTCAACATCACCATTAAGTAAATTTTTAACCCATCCATAAACATAATTCTGTAAGGAAACATCTTGAGTATGTTTCCTAAAATATACTCCCTGAACTTTTCCTGAAATGATCAAATGAACTCTAACATACTCAGACGAAGAGAAGGAGGAAGAAGATCTATTAATTTCTTTATTTAGGTTACTATTATTATTATTATTTTGGATCAAGTAGAAAAAGTGAAGATAGAATCAAATATAAATTATGATATACAATTTTATAAAATATATCCTCCTTCTTCTTCAAAAAGATTTTCAAATGTGGTTCCTTTCCTAATCAATTTAAGATCTCCAGAACTAGTTTTCATAACTATAGGAGGTTTGGTCTGACAATGAAATGGCATATTAAAAACAATAGAATATGCACCTACATTATAAAATGATATATAATTACCTATACTTATATTATTAAGATTAGATATCTTTGATTGAGGAAATACATCATAAGTATCACATAATCGTCCAGTGAGATGAATATTCTTGGAAGGTAAAGTAGACTTTATACTGTAAATATCAGAATTATTTATATCGATAACTTCTTGAGGATATTCTTGTTTCATTAATGCTGAATCTAATAAAACGTGGTATCCGGCATCAACAATAACAATTTTATGTCCATTATATTCCTTTGTATTAACTATTCTTGATAAGAGAATAGATGACTCTGCAACTAAAAATCGTCCACTTTCAATTATCAATTCAAATCTACCATGATCATCTGCTAATTGATTAAGTTTATTGATATAATTCTCAGTCATCTGTTTAGGAGTAGGGACAGGCTGATTATAGAATACAGGAGTTCCACCTCCGATATCAATAGTATTAATATCAAAAGAGGGAATCTCTTTTTTTATTTTAGAAATAAACCTATGTAACTTTGAGAATGTATTAGAATAACATAAAAAGTTAGTTATTTGTGACCCTAAATGAAAATGAAAACCATCAAAATTAAGAAATTCATTATTTATAATATATTTAACAATTTTGAAGGCACTATCAATTGTTTCTCCATTAAATGGTACTCCAAATTTTCCATTTTTATATGAAGCTCTAATTTCAGCTTTTACACCAACTTCTGGATTTATTCGTATCAGAGTTTGTGGTTTAACATTAGTTTTTATTGCAGCCTTTATAAGATTAGTCATTCCATTAAAAGAGCTAACTACTATTTTAGTTATACCATTCCGTAAAACTTGAACATATTCTTCTTCTTCTTCTGTTATACTTGTATAAATAGCATTTTCTGGTTCAATATTACATTTTTTTAAAAAATATAATTCACCTAATGAAGTAAGATCAAATGTAATTCCATCTTTCATAAAAGACCGCAATATCGAAGGAGTGAAATTAGCTTTTACAGAATATGCAATTCTCTTTGATCCTTTGTATTTTTTATATGCATTTAATAGTTCGTTAGCTTTCAAATGTAAAGTATTTTCATCTATGAGGTACAATGGGGTTCCATATTGTGAGACTAGATCAAGGATCTGAGATGGTTTAACAAATCTATTTAAGATATATGTATTTGTAGTTTTTAGGTTTTTTTCTTCAATTAATTGGATTTGAAAATTTTCTCCCATTCTTTTTAGTATTTAACTGTTAAACAAACAACTTAAAAACATTATCCCTAGATATTTATTATTAATTATCTATGTTTAATTTTAAAAATATTTTTACTAGAATAAAATAAAAGAAATTTATTAAATAATAATAAAATTTTAATTCATGTCTTTAATTTAGACAATTGATTGAAGTAATTGCCTTATCTATCTATAATAAGGAACTGTTACTTTTTGACCTGGTTGTGTGTCTCTTTGTTTCTTTATCTTTTTTACTGCATCGATATAATTTTCCATTGATATAGAGGCTTCTGAAACATGTTTTGCTGCATCTTCAGGAGAAGAATACTTTGATAAATACTTTTGCAAGACAAAAGAAACAGATACATTTACAACTGAACTAGTTTCAGCACCACTAAAACCCTCAGTAAGTTCAGCAATCTTTCCAAGATCTACGTCCTTTGAAAGAGGTTTATTTTTGGATCTCATTTCTAAAATACTATAACGAGTTTTCTTGTCTGGAAGCGGGATATATAAGATTTTGTCAAATCTACCAGGACGTAATAGTGCAGGATCAACTATATCAGCTCTATTTGTAGCAGCCAAAACTATTACACCAGAAAGAGATTGAATTCCATCCATCTCTGTAAGTAATTGAGAGACAACCCTTTCGGCAACCATACTATCACCTTCTAACCCCCTTACTGGAGCTATAGAATCAATCTCATCAAAGAAAATAACACATGGAGAGGCTTGTCTTGCACGTCTAAATATTTCTCTAACTCCTTTTTCTGATTCACCTACCCATTTGGATAACAGCTCAGGACCT
>DASSVK010000048.1:0-6467 GCA_035706205.1 Nitrososphaeraceae archaeon
GGTAGTAGAAGATATAATAAAAAAGAAAGGAGTCAAATTAATATGGTTACAAAAAGGAATATTTAGTCCAGAAGGCGAAGAATTAGCAAAAAAAAATGGAATTGATTTTATTTATAATAGATGTATGCTCGAAGAACATCAAAGATTAATTGTAGGGAAAAATAAATTTTAAGAATTCCAACAAATATCAAAAAAATCATAAACGCAATGATATTTTTCTAAAGGGAATTTGTTTTAGTTAAATTTTTAAATATTCGAAAAAATGATGTACTAGATAAAGAAAAATTTTAAGCACACTATGTACAAAGTTAAAAAAATAATATTATTATTGATAAAATAATGATATTGATAACTAATACTATACAGTTGTTTTTTTGTCATTTTGGATATTAGATAGCATTTACTATTAATTATCAATAATGATTATTGATCATAATTATCTTGAATTTGATAATTAGTTAATTTTAAGAATATTTCTAATTATTGGTAATGAAAAAGTTATTGATAAATAATATAATATTCTTTGGATTTGCTAACTTTATAATTAAAGATTAGAGAAGTATATAAACATCGATTTAATAAATAGTTGAAATAGATAAATTCAAAGTAAAAAAAATTAATAATTTATTTGATTTTATATATGAAGTATTATTAATTATTTTTAATAATAGATATATAGGATTCATATTTTATATTCAAAGCAAATCTATTATAGGAACAGTATAATTATATATGTAGTAGTCCTGATTGGTCTAACTAAGGATTTATTATAATTGTTTTAGGTCTATCCCAGTCTTAATAGGTTTTTTATTTCAATACATAGACCCAAAAATATAATTCAGTTAAAAAAGAGAAGATATCTTTAGTAGCTACTCTATCCATTTTTACAATTCTTTTTAAATAAAAAATCGTAATTTCCAAGGTATGATAGCTTATTCAAAGGATTGTTTATTGAAAAATTACAAAAAATACATATTTACAATTTTATTATTAGCAACCGTTTCTATTATGGGAAATTCTTTAGAAAAAGCATATTCTCAGCTTGAAGATTCTCAATTGAATGGTTCTGCAATGGATTCCAAAAAAAATGATCAATCAAAATCACTTTCTAAAGATAAGTCAATGTCGAAAATGTTTGTAAAAATTACATCTCATAAAAATGCTGATGTAGTTGAAGCTGGAGAACTTACTATCAATGGTACTTCCAGTGATAGTCGTTCTCGCGATTGCATAGTAGAAGTAGATTGGAATAATGACAAACCAACTCAAATAGTAACTCCAACAGGTCCTGGTGGACCTAATGATTTTTCAACGTGGACATTTAATTATACAAAAGATTACCATGAAATAGAAGAAGGATCAAATGAACTAACATCTAAATTAACATGTATAAATCCTGGACCATTAACAAAGTGGTATAGTGTTACGTTAACAGGAGTACCTCCACCATTTCCCCGACCGTTACCTGTTCCTTAAAATATTTTTTTAAAATATTTTTTAGTACCTAAATATGAAAAAGATATAAGGCTTTTTTCTTTTTTGAATAATATTAAATATTGAATTTAAAATACTTATTTTCTGCTACTAGTACTGGTACTTATCCTAAAAAAGAAATAATTTTAATTTTTACTGTTTTTATTGTAGCCTTTATCATTAGATCCTATGAACTTGGTGATTTAGGTTTTAATAATGATGAAGCAATTTATGCCGGGCAAGCAGCATCACTTGCAAATTATAGCGAATATCAAAATCAATTCTCCATTTTTAGAGCTCATCCTTTATTATTGCAATTCATGGTTTCTATTTCTTTTTATATTTTTGGGATAAGTGAATTCACCGCAAGGATCATTCCTGTACTTTTGAGTTGTGGTATAATTGTAATATCTTATTTTATTGCTAAATATCTGTACAACCGACAAACTGCTATACTATCTTCAATTATTCTTAGTTTTTTACCCTATCATGTTATAATCTCAAAACAAGTTATTGTAGATGTTTCGATGGCTTTTTTCTTTACTCTTAATCTTTTACTGATTGTAATATATTATCGAAGACCTAATATTTTACTTCTTTATGGAATAGGCGTTACAACGGGCCTCTGCTTTCTTTCTAAGGAAATTGGAATTATTTCCTTTATTATTTCAATCTTAAGTATAATTATTATAATTAAAAAAATAAAAATTAAAAATATTCTTGTTGTTACATTATCTTTTGTTTTTGTAATTTCTCCTTATTGGTTTTCTTTTTTGACTTTAGAAGAGGCACGTGAATCAGTATTAGAGTATATAGGTTGGCAAAGTTCTCGACCTGCAAATCATGATACTATTTATTATTTAGATATATTGTTTTCTGATATTTTGGGTTATGTATTATCTTTACTAGTTGTAATTGCTTATCTATCTTTTATATTTAACAAAGGAAATTGGAATTTTACTAACTTTGTAATTCCCTTTCTTTGGGTTGTTATACCATTAATTTTTTACCAAATTATTTCAGTAAAAGGCTATCATTTTCTTTTTTCCATTACTCCTTTTCTTGTAATCTTTGGCATTTCAATTCTATCAAGTCAATGGATTAAAAAAAAGTCAAGAAATTATATTTTGTTAATTGGTATAATTCCATTGATATTAATATCAAATAAATATATAATACATGAATATTTTTTACTTATTCCTTACAATCCTGTATTGGGGTCAGAATCACTTTCTTATATGAAAGATGTCGCACTTTGGATTAAGGAACATACTTCCAAGGATTCTACTTTTCTTACACTTTATACTCACATGTCAAATATAATAAAATTTTATGCACAAAGAGATTCAATAGCAATACAAGCAAACAATAATCCTTCCTATCAAAAAATAGAAAATATAGATATGCTCATTTTGGCTAAAAAAATAAATTATATTGTTTATGAAAAAATTCAAATTAGCAATGGCAAGTTTTTAGAAAATAAGGCATTAAAATTAGAAGATTATGTCCAAAAGTATAATGGCATTCCCGTATTTATAAAATACCAAAACAATAGTAATTTAGAAAATACGAAAACTTTATCTGAACCGGCAATAATAGTTTATGAGTTCAACTAAGTAGATATATTTTGCATCTAGATTTAATAAAATACAATGGATTAAATGAAGTTTAAAATGAGATTTGAAATCCTTTTTTTCTTACTATTGGTTTTTATCCTTTTTTCATTTAGCAGTGCTATTTTTGTAGTTAAGACAGCCTATTCTCTAGAAAATAGTAATTCATCTGAAAAAAATAAGACTCCTATTGAGCATATAATTATTATCTCTCAAGGACGAAGAAGCTTTGATAATTATTTTGGAACTTTTGAAGGTGCAAACGGTTTTCCTTCCGATTTGGCTATTCCAATAAATCCATTTGAATTTATGCCGGCTTTTCAGAATTTTACAGTCTCATTGAGTTTCCTCAGTAATACTTCTACTTCCACAGAGGAGAAATTTCTTATAAACAAAGGAGGAATTGGAAAAGAAACAGCTGGAAATAATTTAAATTTTGGCATATGGCTTGATGAAAATCAACATATTAAAGGTGGCTTCGAAACAAAGGAAGGGAATGACTTTTTTGTGGTGTCAAAAAATAGATATGTTGATAATAAGTGGTATAATGTTTTATTAACGTATAATAAATCTATATTAAAATTATTTATCGATAATAAATTAGATTCAGAGTTAAATACTTTCAGAGCAATACCTGATGATAATAAATTACCATTTATTAGATTAGGAGCAAATTTTTTAAAGGAAAATAGTTTTTTTACTGGTATTATTAATAACGTTTATCTTTGGAATAGATCTTTAAACGCGAATGAGATTTCTTCTTTACTTACAAATAAACATATTCCTGAAAGACCTATTGCAAATATTGGAATAGATACTATTATAAATTATGATAAGAATAAAAATTCTTATTTAAATTTTAATGGGACTAATTATTTTGATTTAAAAATATCATCTAATGTTTCTAAAGGTTTGGTAAAACCCTTTCATTTGGAAACTACCAAAACGCCTAATTTAAAATATGGACCACGTGTTTATGAAAAATCCTACAATTATGGTTTTATGGACGGTTTTATTTTTGCTCAAAACAGTAAAGAGTTAAAATTAAATGATACATTGAAATCCAATAATAAAACTATAGTAATGGGGTATTATAATAATAGTGAAATTGGCCCATATTGGTACCTTGCTTCAAAATTTGTACTAGCAGATAATTTTTTTAGTCCTTCCCCTCAAAATGATTTAATAAATAACCTTCATTTATTTACTCCAGAAGAAGGTAATTTTAAAAAATATGTACCTTCAAATGGATTATTTATTAATTCAACGATATTAGATTTATTAGAAAAAAAACAAATACCTTGGAAAGTTTATGTTGAAAACTATGATGCTACTTTAAATTATACTAATAGTAGTGAATCGTCAAAACGTTACCTGGTTTCGAATCCTATTCTTGGAATTCCCAGATTTGTAGATAATGTCACACTAAATTCAAAGATACAAGATCTAACTAAATATTTTCATGATCTTAAAAATAATTTACCGAATGTTTCTTATATTATTTTGCCAAATAGTCACGAAAGTAGTCCTAAAGATATATTGAAAGGCCAAGAATCAGTCATTTCGTTAATCATTTCCTTAATGAAAAGTAAATATTGGAAGAACAGCCTTTTTATTTTAACTTATAGTGGCTCAGGCGGTTGGTATGACCATGTTTCGCCACCTAAAAATTTAGAATATGAACTTGGATTTCGGGTTCCAACAATTTTTATTTCACCTTACTCAATTGGAGGTAAAGTAGACTCTACTTTTTATGATACTTCGTCTATTTTAAAATTCATTGAATATAATTTTGGTCTTGAATCTATTAATGCTAGAGATCTATCATCAAATAATATTTTAAATGCATTTGATTTTGACAAACAACCAGAAAATTCAAGTGAAATTGTATTAAATCTATTAAAAGAATATCAGCCAAACATAACGAATACAGCATTCTTCAAAATAGAAAACATTTATTTTACATTTAATATTTATTTGTCTATTCTTGTAGTTGTTATCTTGTCTTTTTTGTTTTTATTATTTATTATAAAAAACCGTTTAATAAAATTATAATATTGAATAAATCATTGACAAAATTTTGACATAGTTCATTGCTTTATATAATTTTTAAGTGTTTTAATGTGTTAAATGTACTTATAATGTAAAAAAGGAATTATAAAAAAAACCTGAATAAATAAAAACCTAGACTAACAGTCATAATAAAAATTATCTTATAAATATAAGACTTTTAGTATGCAAGAGTCCTTATTTAACATTTTTGATGTAATAGTAATCCTGATATCAAAAGAAAACATTTAAAAATTACTTTATAGAAAAAATATTGAATTTTATTTACATTGTAATCTATTTTATTTGTTTATATTTTTTTACTGTTTTTACTATTATCATTCATTCATTTTTTTAAGTTCAGTATTACTTAAGCCACAAACAATGCACTTGAAAATTATAAATCTATCTTTATCATTTGCTTCCATTTTTCCTCCACAACAAGGACAATTCATATTTTTTAAAATTGAATTTAGATATAAAAATTATTTGGATAAATAGATAATATTTGGGAATGTTTATTCTGAATATCCTATTATATTATTAAAATATGTTAAATAATTTATTGTTATTCTAATTTTTTAAATTCCTTAATTGCTTGTGTTTCATAATTAAGAGATTTCGATAGAAAGTCTAGTGATAATTTATTCTCAGTATTATTGCCCGTCAAAATATAGTTTTTATAATGGATATAGCTTTCAATTTCATTTTGAAGTGAATTTATATAGCTATTAAGTAAAGATTTGTAATCTTTTTGTATATTATATTCTTTAGCTAATAATATAATTTTCTCTAGTTTGTCAATATATTTATTAGTTTTATTCACAATTGTCATATTATTATTTATGGATTCTTTTTCTTTAGCTAATTCATTTTGATATTCATTAGAAACGCTATTGACATTATCAAATAGATTTATTATAAATTCTTTTGAGGCATTTGGTATTTCATTATTGTTGAATTCTTGAACATGGAAAAGTGCGTTAGCATTATTAAAAAAACCTACTACTATAGTTAACATAATAAATAAAATTAATGTCATGTTTATTTCGTATAGATTCCTGTTTTTTTTCATTTAAATTAAATTAAAGTTCTACTATATAATAGTTAACAGATTATACTTATTAGAATTGCATTATCTAAAAATTTTTTATAATAAGTAATTATATTCTGGTGGTCATAGCTTTCTATAACTGTGTTTGTAGATTTCAAAATTTTATTTATTTTAGTTAAATTTTCAATATCGCATATTTTTGGATTGTTATACCTTCCAAATGGAACATTAAATAAACCTTTTTTATTTACTCTATATAATCCGTTATAACACGTTTT
>DASSVK010000049.1:0-6715 GCA_035706205.1 Nitrososphaeraceae archaeon
CAAAATATACAGAAACAAAAGTGACTGCTATTTATGGAGGACAAAATATGAGAAATCAAATTATTAGACTTGAAAGAGGAGTTCACATTATTGTTGCTACTCCTGGGAGATTAATTGACCATATAAAGCAAAAAACAGTCTACTTGAATTCAATAGATTTTGTAGTACTAGATGAGGCTGACCGAATGTTAGATATGGGATTTATTGATGATATTAATTATATATTATCAAAAGTCAAACATAAAAAACAATTATGTCTTTTTTCAGCAACAATATTTCCAGAGATAGTAGAAATTAGTAAAAAATATATGAAAAACCCAATACATATTACAGTAAATCAAAATGATATTACATTAAAAACCATTGAACAAATGTATTTAATTACAAATGAAAAAGAAAAATATAATCACTTGTGTGATTTAATTAAACAGAATAATAATAATAATAATCATAATCAGATGGTAATTTTTACTTCTACAAAACAGAAGGCTGAAGAACTAAGTATGAACTTGAGAAAAAAAGACCTATTAAAAGTAACTGCATTACATGGAGATCTATCTCAAAGACAAAGAAATTATGCAATGCATAAATTTAGAAATGAACAAGAGCAAATTCTGGTGGCTACAGATATTGCAGCAAGAGGAATAGATATCCCTTCGATAAAATATGTTATTAATTATGATATTCCTCGTGATCCCCTAACTTATTTTCATAGAATCGGTAGAACCGCAAGAGCAAATTCTAATGGAAAAGCTATATCCCTAGTTGCGATTGAAAAAATTTCCGATTTTGAAAAGATTTTGAGATATACAAAATATAATATTCGTCAACTAAATGAGGAAATTGGTATTCCAATACCTAAAATTCAAAAAGAGTTTAAAAAACACAATTATTTAAATAAAAATAAACCTTTTAACAGATGGTCAAAACATACTTATAAAAATAGTAAGAAAAAAAAATATAACTATAAAAAATCATCAAATCGAAATTTCAGAAAGCATTAATTTCTAATTTTAGATACATATTAAGGTTGCTAAATAAATTAAGCTCAATTTTCTTATAATTATCTATATTTATTAATAAATTATAGTTAATTTAAAATAGTAGACTGAGACTTCGGTAAATATATAATACCTGATTGATAAAATATACTATTGTTTATGCCATCTATTGATAGTGAAGAATCATTTGCAAAAATATCCAATTTGATAGGTGGAGAAGAATATCAGAAGGTTGCTAAAGCACTTTTAAATACTGAGGATGCAACTGATGAAGAAATTGCTGGTGCAACAGGAATGAGAATCAATGTTATTAGAAAAGTATTATATGACATGTTTGGAAAAGCGTTAATAACTGGAATTAGAGTGAAAGATGAAAAGAAAGGATGGTTTGTTTATCGTTGGCGTGCAAAAAGTGATCAAGTTGATAATTTCATAGATAATCAGAAAAAGAAAATTCTTGATAGATTGCAAAAAAGGTTAGAATATGAAGAATCATCTGAATTTTATCATTGTGGAAATAATGAATGTCAAAGAATAAAATTTGATTTAGCTATAGAATCTTTTTTTAAATGTCCTACATGTAATGAAAATCTTGCCATGGTAGACAATAACTATACAAAAGAAGCATTAAGATATAAAATTGATCAAATACTATCTGAAATATCCACAGAAAAATAAATAAGTGTAGTATATTATTTAGTATAATAAAGTGTTATTTCATTATCATTTTTGTTTTGAATAATTTTAGTAAGCTTTAATTTTATTGCTTGTGATATAGTAGAATATCCTCTTCCTTCAACAAGAGTAACAGCATCTCTTCCACCAAGAACTTTTGGTGTAATAGTTATAATTAATTCATTTACAATTCCATCATGTAAACAAGACCAATTTAGTTCCCCTCCTCCTTCTATAAGGATTTTTCTATAGCCCATATCATACAACATTTTGAAAAGTCTTTTTAAATTTACTAACTTTGAGCCAATTATTATGACATAAGCTCCTGATTTCTTTATTTCTTCTATAGTATCTCTACTAGCCTGTTTTGTAACAACAATTATAGTTTTAATTTTGGTAGCAGATCTCAGAATTTTAGAATCTAATGGTATTCTACCATAACTATCTACAATAATACGGGTTGGAGATATCCTGTTATTTCGTATGTATCTGATAGTTAACATAGGATTATCTATAAGAACTGTATTTATACCTACTACTATTGCATCAACTTTAGATCTTAATTTATGAACGCGTACTAAATCTTTTTTTGAAGAGATACGTGAATTGCCGCTATAAGAAGAGATTTTTCCATCTATACTCATAGCAGAATTAATAATTATTTTTAAATCAGCAGGGAATTCCATTTATAAATCTGCCATCTATCATGATAGCTTTTATTGATCCATAAGAAAGTCTATGAATAATAGAAGAATAGATATTATGAATAGGTTGTAAGTCTATATGATACTTGTCAATAAATAAAAGATCTGCAAATTTTCCAATTTCGATTGAGCCAGAATTCAAATTAAATATTTCCCCAGGATTAACGGTAATCATTTTTAATAATTCTTTTGGATCTATTGAATTAGAATATTTAGATGATTGCGATTTAATTACTTTCCATAAATAATCTAATTCTTGCAAAAGATCTGGAGAATTAAGCATAATGTTATCAGTACCTATTGATATCTTAAATCCTAATTTTAACATAGTTACGACATTGGGAATTCCATTTCCAAGAATTCCGTTAGCTCTTGGACACAATACTATGCCTATATTTGTATGTAAGGCAAGAGTGAGATCTTGTAAATTAGCATGTGTCATATGGATCAAGATATCTGGTTTAAGAAAGTTTATAATTCTCTCAACTTCAGTTTTTCCTGTAAGTAATTTTGAAAATTTGATCGTACTTTTGGATTCAGCAGCATGAATAGCAATTATCTTTTTTTTATGAACTAAATAATTATTTTTATTGAATTCTTTAACTTTGTATTTATATTGCTTAAGAGCATAATCAGTATTTTCATTAGCACCGCTTAATCCTAATCCATCACTTAATTCTAGTATTCTTGAAAGAGATTCCAAAGATAGTTTTGGTAACTTATGTGATTTTTTTTCTATTTGTTTTTTATTTTTCAATATTTTTTTTAAATTAAAATAATATTCTACTCTACCTAAAATTACTGATTTTATAGGTAGATCTTGTATAGATTCTTTTAACAACTCAACTCCTTCAGGTCCACCTTCACGAAAATCTACAAAATGTATTGTACCTTTTATCATCATAGAAATGGCAGAAGTTCGCATAAAAAATTTTAGATGTTCTTTCATACTTTTATTCAAGATTTTCTTTTTAATTCCATAAACAGGATTAATCATTTCATCAAAAGTAGAACTAATCGATATATCCTTTCCTATTGAATCTGCTATATGAGTATGGGAATTTATAAATCCAGGAATAACAAGAAATCCAGTTCCATCATAAATTTTTGTATCAATAAAATTATACTGTTCAGAATATTCATCTTCTCTACCAGCATCTATTATTATTCCATTTTCATTAATACAAATAAATCCATTATGTATAAAAAGTAATTCTTTCCCATATAACATACTGATATTTCTAATTATAAGAATCATTTAATTTCATAGATTGGAATAATTTGTCCTTTCTTACGCAATTTTCTTATCCAATCTAGAGCTTCCGTAGCATTCTTAGCAGATTCTCTAGAAGTCCTTCCAAATCCTATACCACAATTAAATTTAATATCTAATTCATCAGAAATACTATTTAATAAATAAGAGATTTCATCTTTTTCTATTAGATCAGCAATAATCATAAAATTGTCACCTCCTAGAAAGAAAGTTAATGAATTTTTCTTAAGGAATTTATCCATAAGAAGAATATATGATTTCATTACCTTAACAGTAGTTTCATAAGGAGAGGTATGATTTCCAATACCCGATGAACCATTTATATCAATATGAAGTATTTTTATTTTTTTGTCATTTAAACTAGAAGACATATCTGAAAGATTATTTATTTCACCATAGATTTGAAACTTCTTATTAAGGAATTTCCCGTTTTTCCTTGCCTGATATGCATCAATATTTGCATCTAATGGAGTTTTTCCATTTCCTATTGTAAAAGATATACAAAGCTCTGGATGTTTAAAAGAAATCTCTTTTATAATTGAGATATGATTCTGTAATGTTAACGTGTTTGTAATTACAAAAAATTCATCAAATCTATTGAAGAATACTAGACAATTATATTTTGAGAATAAATTTTGAAGATCATGATAAATCTCGGCTTGGAGCATTTGTAATTCTGCTTCTCTATCGCTACCTAGAGTCAATGTCCATGTACCATAACCTTCTATTTTAATTATTGTTAGCTGAATATTCATTTTATAATAATAGTTTCATTTTGTCTACGTTGAGTTTCATTTAATTTTTTTATTCTAGTCACCATATTTACCGCTGAATTTACTGCACGTATTGGAATAATTTTAGCTCTTTCCCATGCCTGTTCAATAGTCATGTTGGGTCCTGATATACCTAATGCAATTGGTTTTTTATATTGTAATGATAAGTCTGATATCAATCTAGCTGTATTTTCAGCAATTATTATATCATGATTTGTATCACCTTTTATAACTGCACCTAAAGTAATTACAGCATCAACAGCATTATCTTGTAATAGGTAACTTATTACTAGAGGCATATCAAACGTTCCAGGAACATAACAAATATGACTAATAGTTGAGTTTAACTTTGATGCATGAACTTTTGCTTCTTCTAACATTACATAAGTAATTTCATGATTAAATTCAGAAACAACTATTGCTAATTGAACTTTAGCCAATTGAAATTTAAATCACCGAATATGTCTTTAATTGATTAGCTTCTAATAAAGGGAGATCTTTTATTTCTGCATATTTGTATGCTTCAGCAACAGATAGAGATCTAAAAGTGTGAGAATCAAGCATTTCACAGATTGCAACAGCTGGAGTTAGACCTGCAATCTTTGCCAAATAAACAGCAAGTTCTGTATGACCAAATCGTTCTTTTAAAAGACCATTTGCTGCAATCAATAGAGGAACATGACCTGGAGTTCGAAAATTCTTAATAAATTCTGATACGCCACCAAAATCAATATTTTTGCAAACTGATGCAAGTTTGGAAATTGTTAGAGCACGATCATAGTCAGTAATTCCGGTATAGGTATCTCTATGATTAACCGAAATTGAGAAAGAAGGCTTATCTCCATAGGGAGAACGACCATTTGTCATAGTTGAAAATAAAGGATGATCATTAGAAACACAGTTTAAGATATCATGTAAATATAATAATCCCAATTTTCTGGAAATATATCCGTCTATAGCTAAGCACAACAGACCACCGCCGTCATTTCTCATAATTGCTATATGAGATGGTTTTATTTTTTCTGCAGCTATGATCATATCTATTTCATTTTCTCTATTATTATCATCATGAATAAGAACAAATTTTCCTTGACTGAGTGCCGATATTGCTTCTTCTACTGTTGACAACAAAAATTATAAAACCACTAGTCATTATATATTTTACTAAAAAATTTGTTATTACTACTTTTTTGGTAAAAGATTTGAAATATATTTACCAACAATATCAAATTCGATATTAACTATATCTCCAATTGATTTTATTCCTAAAGTGGTTTTTTTTAATGTATGAGGTATTAAAGATATAGATAATAAGTTTTTCTCCATATCCACTACAGTCAAGCTAATGCCATCAATTGTAATTGAACCTTTTCGTATTATATATTGAAAAGATTGTTTTTGCTCTCTAGAGATTTTGATAATAAGTTGTGTTTCAGTAGGATAAATAATTTTGTCGTGAATAATACCTGTACAATCTACATGACCTTGAACAAAATGACCATCAAATCTACCAGAAGCTTTCATACTTCTTTCAATATTAACTCTATCACCTTTCTTTATTGAACCCAAAGATGTTTTTCTTACTGTTTCGCCAATTACTGAAAATTCAGCAATACTCCCATTTAATTTAGTTATTGTCAAGCATACTCCATTTACTGCTACACTTTGACCAATCTTTAAACCCTTACTTAACTTTTCTAGATCTATAGAAAATTTAATCTCAGCAGGATATTTGGATTTAACTTTTTTTATCTCTTTAACAGATTTTATTTGACATAAAGATTCTATTATACCAGTAAACATTCCATAATTTCATTTTTTATTGTTAGTGAAGATAATATAAACAAACAACTATTAATACTATTCACTTTAATAGAAAATATTAATTATACAAATTTAGAATTGTTTACCTTAAATTATATATCACCATCCTAAAATAACATAATTACTAATAAAAAAGGTATCATTTTTAGATTTACTTAAATATAAGAGATCATTACATAGAAAAAGAAGAGATAATACTATTTGTTTTATAATATTATTCCTTCAAATTCACAAGAATACATAGATAGTATTTATGAAAAGTTGCTAAAAAAATATAATAACAACCAATTATTAAGTTAATTATTCAGAAGAATTTTGCAAACTACTAAACAACTGATAACAAATTAAAATATAATTAGACAATTATTATATTATATATAAATTTTGAATTATAGACATGATTTATTTGAGATTTTTAGTAATAACCAATTTAAAATAATTCTGATGATATTAATTTTTTGTATC
>DASSVK010000050.1:0-4744 GCA_035706205.1 Nitrososphaeraceae archaeon
AGGCCGGTTGACGCAATTTTCCTTGCCCTCTCAAGGCGACGATCCCGGGTTCAAATCCCGGTCGGAGCACTTGTTTCTATAAAATTCAGGAGTCCGGTATTCTCTTCATTTTACATGTTAACATGATAATAGGGGGACTATCCATGACATCATTATCTTATAGACTCACTATTTAACACAATTGATAGATAAATATATCTAAGCAATTAAGTTATTTGAACTTTAACCTTGTGTTATTTCTCAATTTGTTTAATATTTTTATCAAATTTCTTAAGATTGACCTTATAATAAATTATTTCTCCTCTTCTTTCTATTACGGCAATAATAGCTTCTTTCCCCATTTTTTCTATTGAACGAATATTATCATATAATAGCTTAGTTTTTACACTAATACCTTCATTAATACCAAAAATTACATACTTTGCAGGCTTCTTGAAGTATTCTCCTCTTTCATAGACACGAAAATCATTGCCAAATCCAAAACCTTCTTTTGCTATATATCCTCGAGTCCTTAAATCTCTATATATTATAAATTTTGTAAAGATAGATCTATCTTTTTTTAATGATATTTTAAGATAACTAGAAAAATCTAGTATTTTCTTTTTTTTTTTAAAATTAATTTTTTAGAGTATAATAAAAAAAGACCTTCATAATTTTCTAAAATGTAAATATCTTTAATTTTTTCTCCAAATCCTTTATTTATTAATTGGTCTTGTTGTTTTTGTGATTCAATTAATATATTCTCATTATTGTCAATAATACCTTCTACAACAAAAGCAAATTCTGAGTCTTTAAAATCTGACTTGGTAAAATCTTGCGACATAACGAATAAATCAAAGCTTATTTAAAGTATAAAAAGATTAGTGATTTAAAAAATGAAAGGAGCCAATTATAGAGAACCTCGAGGAATGCCATATGTTCGAAGAGAATATATTTCTGGGAAACCTCAATCAAAGATTGCAAAATTTTCTTCAGGACAACCTAGCAATAACTATGACTTTAAGATAGAATTACTAGTAACTGAAAATATTCAAATTAGACATAATGCTTTAGAAG
This sequence comes from Nitrososphaeraceae archaeon, assembly GCA_035706205.1. Lineage (GTDB taxonomy): Archaea > Thermoproteota > Nitrososphaeria > Nitrososphaerales > Nitrososphaeraceae > TH1177. The sequence continues at coordinate 1,057 of DASSVK010000050.1, forward strand.
CAGCTAGATTAGCTGCTAATAAAAGAATGGCACAGGCAGGAGAAACTACATTCTTTTCCAAATTGAAAGTATACCCTCACGTTCTTCTTAGAGAAAATAAAATGATTGCAACGGCTGGTGCAGATCGTCTTCAGGAAGGGATGAGAAGAGCCTTTGGAAAAGCCACAGGTTTAGCAGCACGAGTAAAACCAGGGCAATGTATTATTGAGGCCTATGTTCTTTTAGATAATCTTCCATTGGCAAAAGAGGGTTTTAAAATAGCATCTAGCAAATTAGGATGTCCTACAGAAATTCGCATAACTAATTTAAAATAATATAAATTTATAATTTAATATTACAATTTATAGTATATCTAGGTTATTTTTTTATCTTTAATAATTTCTAGATAAATCTAATGCTTTTAAATATTAAGGATACTATGCTATTAGCTTCTATCATATAGACTATGCTACTGATTTTGTTACTCTAGTACATGGAAATTTCTTCTGTTTAAATTTCATAAATGACCATTTATTAAGAGATTATTATATTATAAGGATTTTTTATATTTTTAAGATATTTTTATCTTCGTTTCTCTATTTATCGCTTTATTAAAAAATCTATATTATCTATATCTTTTCCCTTAAACTTAACTAAAATTACTTGACTACTAAGGATGAGAGAGAGAGAGAAATCAAAATTAGATATATTTTTAATATTTTTCATTTTTGCATATACTTTTTTCCTTTTACTAATTTCTTCATTAGCCAAAATTTTTTTAGTGCATATACGATGATCCATAGTTGTGAACCACCAGAAGGACTACGATACTTTGCTCCTAAATCAAATTAATTTTTTATACTCTGTGATTTTCAGTGGCTATCTTAAAATGCATATAAATTTTCCTAGAATAATTTTTGGCGAAAAACTTTATGACTTTTCATTGGACTTTTCTTCTCGTTAAATTTTACCTTATTTTAATTAGCATAACCTTTATTGTATAAGTGATATTTTGGTTATTTAACGACAATGAAATTTCTCCTTGATCTAGACGATAAAGAGTATGAAGGAAAAATTGCACTTGTAAGAGTTGATTTCAATGTTAATATAAAAAATGGACTTATCGGAGAAGATTATAGAATTAGAATGTCTATTCCCACTATTGAATATCTTACTAAAAGAAATTGTAAAGTCATATTGGTTTCACACTTAGGAAGACCACTTGGTAATGATATACATTATTCTTTAATGCCAGTAGCTAATAGATTATCTGAAATACTTTATAAAAATCAAGTAAGATTTGTCAACAATTCTATAGGCAAGGATGTTGAAAAGGAAATTAAAAGGCTTCCTTCTGATGGAGTTCTATTATTAGAAAATCTACGGTTCCATAAAGAAGAAGAACTTAATGATCCTGAATTTTCAAAGAAACTTGCTTCCCTAGCGGATATTTATATCAATGATGCTTTTAGTACATCACACAGAAAACACTCTTCTACCTATGGAGCAGCTACATTATTTGATATAAAGTTAGGTGGATTTAATCTAAAAAAAGAAATTGAATATTTGACAATGATTAGGGATAACCCACTTCGTCCATTTATAATAGTTATTGGAGGAGTGAAAATTAAAGACAAAATAGGAGCATTAGAAAATTTATTGCCCAAAGCAGATAAGGTTCTCATAGGCGGTGCTGCTGCATATACTTTTTTAAAATCCAAAGGATTGAAAACAGGAAATTCAATAATCGATTATGATCATTTAGAATGGGTAGGTCGCTCTCTGGAAAATTATGGTGAAAAAATCCTTTTACCAAGTGATCACATTGTATCATCCTCAACCGAAAGTGCCAGTCCTATTTATTGTAAGAATGAAATTCCTGACGAGATGATAGGCTTTGATATTGGAACAGAGACTATACAAAAATTTTCTACTCAGATTGGCTCTAACAGAAAAGGTACTATTTTTTGGAATGGACCCATGGGGTTTTTTGAAAAGGATGTTTTTTCTAATGGAACCATAAATATTGCTAAAAGCATGGCGCTAGCATATTGGAGAGGTTCTACAACTCTGATTGGTGGAGGCGATACATTGGAAGCCATTAAAAAAGCAGGTGTGTCAGAAAGTGAGGTAAGTCATGTATCTACCGGCGGTGGAGCAACATTGAGATATTTAGCTGGCGATAGAATGCCTGGTTTATTGATTTTAGAATAATGAAAGAGACAATAGTTGTAATCTAATTATAATTACCATACACTCAATCTATTATCTTATTAAAATAACATTAAATAATCGAATTAAACAACTTCACAAGTATTTAAAAATTCGTCAATATTTTCCAAACATTGTAACAACATACTTCTACTTCTTTTTAATATCCAATAAATAAATTCATCTGGAGTAAATATATGCTGTTCTCTAAATAGGACCGGTAAATATCCACCATGAGTAAAAATTTGAATTATGACATATTTTTCTGAAACACTAGCGATTTCTTCTTCAATACTTACTTCATTTTCTTCTATAGTTCTTCTATATAAAACAATAGGATGGTTATTTTTATTACTTATTAACAATATTTTATTCATCTTTTCTTTAAATTTTTCTATTAAAAATTCGTCTAAAGTTACCTGTGAATTGTGGATAATATCTTTCTTTTTTTTGCGCAAATACTATTATATGGTAGCAAAGAAATTAAATATTTGCGTTAAAAATTATTAACTAGTTAATAAAGAACTTATTTTCCCTTTTGTTTCATTTATTAATTTTTTCTACTGGCTAAACGAAAATAGTTTATTATAGATAGTATTTCAATTTTTTATTCATTATCGTATAAATCTTTATATTAAAGTAATTTTAATCCACTCGTAATTTTATTCACTAATTGAGCTGGAGCTGGACCAATACCTACACATGTAGCAGTTCCGGGTTCAAGCTGTGTCAATCCCGCATCCCTTACAATAGCAGTAGGTAAATTATGGAAATGTCCGTTTTCATTAATTTCTTCTAATTCTTCCAAAGAATTAACTTTTAAAATAATCTTTGGTTGACCAAAATCGAACCATTCTTTAAACCAATCAAAATTTTTAATCCTAGCTTTTTCACATGACAAAATTGAAGCATGGGCCACCTGGGCAGCTATTTTACCTATTCCCATTTTCAAATCTTTTCTGACAATGATGACCTGTTTTAAATCCATTATAAAATACATTTTAATTATTTATATTAAAATTATTTATTATATCATGGAAAAGAGGTTTGATTCTGTTGTTGTCGGTGGAAGTATTTCTGGATTGTTATGTGCAAGAGAAATTTCAAGATGCGGGCTTTCTGTTGCAGTATTAGAAGAAGATTATGAAATTGGGAGTCCAGAGCATTGTGGAGGATTAGTTAGTCTTGATGGACTAAAAAAATTAGGGATAATCCCATCCAGTAGGGTAATTCTAAATGAAGTAAATAAAGCAAAAATATTTTCAGCCACAAAAGGATTTGAAGTCAGCACTAATAGAGATAATATAATAGTATTAGATAGAAGAGAGCTTGATAAACAAGTTGCTTATCAAGCTCAAAAATTCGGAAGCGAAATAAGGACTAAAAGCTTGGTAACTTCAATAAATTATGATAGCTGTAAAAAAGAGTATGTAATTAAAACCAAAGATGATATTTTTTATTCTCAATTCTTTATTGATGCAAGAGGTATATCTTCTCT
>DASSVK010000051.1:0-13922 GCA_035706205.1 Nitrososphaeraceae archaeon
TATGAATGGATGGAAACACCTGGTCATCCAGGCTCTGATAAAAAACCTCTAATGGCTAGAGAAAAAGATTGTATTTTCTGTCTGGCATGTGAAAATGTTTGTCCACCTCAAGCTATCAAAATATATCAAAAAGAAAGCTAAATAATTCTAATTTTAGTTTATGATTATAAGAATAATAATCATCAGTTGAAGAATTTTGTTTAAATTAAATAATAAATATTACATCTATTAAAGAATTTGAAGATGCTGTTGTAATGTGAAAATTCTCTCTATGATAAAAGAAATAAAAATAAACAACTTCCAGATGATTATTATAGTGTTTCATTATATTTTTTTAAAATGATTTATTGAGTTAATAAATACAATTAAAAGCTTCTAATTCTTTATTATGTTTATATATATATATGATAAATAAAAATAACAATAAACCTAATAAATTAATTCATGAATCTAGCCCTTATCTTTTACAACATGCATATAATCCAGTAGAATGGTTTCCTTGGGGAGAAGAAGCATTAAGTAAAGCTAAAAATGAAAATAAACCAATTTTTCTTAGCATTGGGTACAGCGCTTGTCATTGGTGTCATGTTATGGCACACGAATCTTTTGAAGATGAAAATATTGCACGCATAATGAACTCAAAATTTGTTAATATCAAAGTTGATAGAGAAGAGAGACCTGATTTAGATGATATTTACCAAAAGGCATGTCAACTTGCTAGTGGGAATGGTGGTTGGCCTTTATCTGTATTTCTTACTCCTGATCAGAAACCTTTCTATGTTGGAACTTATTTCCCTAAACAATCAAGATATGGTATTCCTGGTTTTTCTAATATTTTAGAAACATTATCTAAAGCTTACATAGAAAAAAAAGGAGATATTGATAAAACAACTCAAGAATTTATGTTGTCTCTAATAGAATCATCCTCTAGTCTTAGTAAAATACAAGATATAGAAATTGAAAAAAGTATATTGGATGAATCTGCTATAAATCTTCTTCAAATTGCTGATAGAGTAAATGGAGGGTTTGGACAAGCTCCTAAATTTCCTAATACTACTAATCTTTTATTTTTACTTAGATATTATGACTATTCAAAAAATTCTCATTTTCTTAATTTTGTAGAATTTACTGCAAAAAAGATGGCAAAAGGTGGGATACATGATCATATTGGAGGTGGATTTTCAAGATATTCTACTGATGAAAGATGGCTAGTTCCTCATTTTGAAAAGATGCTCTACGATAATGCATTATTAATTCAATTATTTTCAGAATTATATCAAGCAACTAAAAGGGATTATTATTTAAACTTGATAAAAAAAACTATAGACTATTTAATTAGAGAGATGACTTTTTTTAATGGAAATGATGAATGTGCATTCTATTCTGCTCTAGATGCCGATTCCGAAGGAGTAGAAGGAAAATTCTATATTTGGACAAAAAATGAAATTAAAGAAAAAATACAAGGTAATCAAAAATTTGAATTATTCTGTGATTATTTCGGAATAACTCAAGGAGGTAATTTTGAAGGAAAAAATATACTAAATATTACTAAATCGATAGAATCATTATCAAAGCAATACAATCTCTCAATGGATAAAGTCGAAGATATTTTAAACGAATCATCAGAAATTTTATTTAAAGTTAGAAGTACAAGAATTCCTCCTGAAAAGGACGAAAAAATTTTGACTTCTTGGAATTCATTAATGATCTCTGCCATTGTATCAGCCTACAAGGTTACTGATAACATAGAGTATTTGAATTATGCAAAAAAAACAATAAATTTTATTGAAAATAAATTGTCATATGATGGTAATAGATTAAAACATACCTATAAAGACGGAATTTCAAAACTTAATGGATATTTGGATGATTATTCTTATTATATTAATTCTCTTTTAGATGTTTTTGTAGTAACTTCAAATTTATTTTATCTAGAAAGAGCTATGCGGTATACTGATGCAATGATAGATCACTTTTGGGATGACAAAGAAAAAAGTTTCTTTTTTACTTCTGACGATCATGAAAATTTGATTATAAGAACCAAAAATTTCTATGACTTAGCGATCCCGAGTGGTAACTCTATGGCTATCTATGCATTATTACGTCTTCATTTTCTGACTCAAAATTATGATTACTTGGATAAAGCAGAATTAATTGTTAAATCTTGTTATAAAGCCGCACTAGGAAATCCTTTTGGGTTTGGTCAATTGTTAATTTCATTATATTTATATTTCAAAAAACCAGTAGAAATAATAATACTTCAAAATAAAAATAATGATCATAATAATAGAGAAATAGAACCTTGGATAAACAAAGAATATATACCAAATGGATTAATTTTAACTTTAAAATATCCGTCTGAGGAATCACAAAAATTGCTCTCGTCAGATGTTTTTACAATCTTAAAGGGGAAAAAAATAGATATTACAGATAATAATAAAGCTAAAGAATGTGTCTATATTTGCAAAGATTTTACATGTTCATTACCCATGTATTCCATATCTGCTCTTAAAAAATATTTTAACAGTAATGAAAAACTTATTAATAAATGAAATTATTAAATGAAATTTATAAATCTTAAGCCTATTATTTGGTCTATAATCTAGGACATTTTTTAAATATGTTACTACAGCTGAAGCTGTACTTCTATTATATTTTTTTAACTCCTGATTTTCTTCTTGTACCTATTACTGTTAAATCAATATTTTCTTTTTCAGCATATTGTATTATTTCCCAATAGATAGATACTCCTGTTAAGATCACTTTTGTTGATAAATTAATATTTGGATCCTCCTTTTACATATCATCTATTTTATTATACCAATCCCTAGACTCTTCTTTTGCATTTTGAATAATTATATCGATTTTTAGGGTGACAAGACCTATCAAATTAATATATTCGTAAAGAGAAGGCGAAATTACTAGATAAATATAAGAGTCATTTTAGAATTAATTTTATTAGCAATCTTGTTGGCAAATGAGCTTCATTAAAAAAGGATTCTGATCCATCAATAGGAACATGTATTTTGGTAAAAACGTGATTAATATCTCTAAATTCTTTTATAGTTGGCATATAAATAAGTCCTATATTTCAAGCCGATTAATAAAAGAATTGTATATATTGGAAAATGCAATAAATTAGCAATCAATGGGTATCTTAGAAGATAAGTAAGAATTTGTAGATCTTTTGTTTCAGATAAATCTTTATCCTAATTGTGTAATTTATTAGTAATAGATAGTCATATATAAGAGAAATTCCCCATTAGATTGGGTTTATAGATACGACTCACTTGTTAAAAATGGAATTACATTGTCATAACGTTTTTTCAAATAATATGAATGGTTCACCTAGGGTTCCATTTGATTGTGGAGTAGCTGTTGAAGACCAATTATTGTTAGCATACGAAAAAAAAATTGATGTTATCTTCATTACAAATCACAATACCTTGAATGGATATAAACAAATGATAGATTACAAAGAAAATCATGAAAAATTTAAAAATATAAAGATTTATCCTGCAGAGGAAATAACAATAAATACAAAAGGTCATGTTTTAGCGTATGGAATCCATGAGACAATAAAGCCTGGGATGGATATTGATGAAACTTTGGATATAATAAGAAAACAAAACGCTGTTTCCTGTGCGGCTCATCCATTTGCGGTTTCCAATGGAATCAGAGAAAATGCAATAAAATGCGACATGATAGAATCATTTAACAGTAATAATATTGATAAATATTCAAATATAGTAGCAGAAAAATTTTGTTCCGAGAATAAAATGATTTCTATAGCAGGAAGCGACTCACATGTTTTATCTACTTTTGGAAGATGCATAAATACCATAGAGTCAGAAAATAACCTTGATTCTATATTACAAGAGATGCTAAAAAGAAAATCCAAAATATTGAAAGCTGAATTGGCTTTTAAAGAAGAACTTTTTGAGCATGCTCATTATATATTATCTGCTTCAAAAGATCAACTATTAAATTATGTATTAGTTCATCATCCATCGAAATATTCTTTGGTAAAATGGGCTTTAGACTCCTTTATCTCTAAACCTAATAGTAAATTATGGAAAATACTTGGTTCGCTTGGTTTATATTTGTCCAAAAGAGTTTCCAATAAAGTCAACATGAAAGGTTATAATCCATATGTTTTTGAAGATCGCTCTTGGAAAACTTTAATTTCGATGAGTTTATACCCATAGTTATCTTTTGATAATTTAGATTGAAAATTTTTATAATCGTATAATCATGTATTTGATATGAATAAAGTCTTTCATAAGCAACCAATATTGGTTATGCTTATTAGTGCATTGTTTGTAAGCTTTTTTTACTTTGCACACAATCAATTTTCAATAGATGTAAGTGGGCAAGAATTAAAAAAAGAAATATTGGAAATGGGAACAAACAAAAATACTAGTACTACCGATAGTCAAAACTCAAATTGGACAGGATCAGTGGATATATCAAAGGTTATTAGAGAATCTTTTGACCCCTTGATTAAGATTAGTTTATCTGAGGCTATCACTAATGCAGAAACTAATATTGGTAATGATACTTCTGCTGTAGCTGCATTCATTCATCCAGTCAAAGGATATCTAGTATATGTCATATATTTAATTAATAATCAAAATGAAGTAACAAAGGTAATTACTGATGTAGGAACAGGAGAAATTTTAAAAACCAAAAAAATGACAATAGAAGAAATGATGCTTCAATTTCATGATGATGGAATGACAAAATCACAAGGTGAATATACTGCTGGACAAAATTATATGATGGAAAAGATGATGGATAAAAGTTACTATTAATATATTAAATAGCAATTAAAATTTAATATATTAATAAATATATTTCTTTTCTTTGTTTTAGTTTTTAGGTAAATCGTTATTTTCAGAATCTATAATTTTTTTTATTTTTCTAGCAAAAATAAGATATGTTGTGTGTCCAATCATTCGCATTGATGGCCTTGTCATTCCTTCCCTTGCTTCAATATTACGAATTAGAATTTCAACACATTCAATATCGGTAAAATAATTATTTTTTAATGAAATTGCAGTTTTTTCAGCCTGATTCATTGTAGGACATATAGCTAGAAAAGCACCACTTCCTTTTAATACTTTATATACGTTTTCTACTACTGTCCAAGGGTCTCCAAGGTCAATAATCGCTGCATCAAACTCTTGTAAACTAATACCATTTCGAATATCATATTCTGTCATTGTAACATATTCATCCATCTTAGATTTAACAAGATTTTTTTTTGCTATTTTCATAAATTCTGGATTGATATCATATGTGTATACGTGTCCATTAGGTTTGACTATGCTTGCTAAAAATGTTGTTAAAGCTCCGCTTCCAGTTCCTATTTCTAATACTTTTGATCCATTTTGAATCCCACTTCGTATAGCTATATATCCTAAATCTTTAGGATAAACAATTTGTGTATTTCTTTCAGACTTCATAATATAATCATAGATGGTTGGTTGAATTAAGTAAATTTTTTTATCTAAACTAGTTTTTATTGTCATTCCATATTCTAATCCAATTATAGAAGAAATATCAATTATTCCCAGATGAGTATGCATTTTTTTTCCTTCTTCTACTTTAATTAACCACTTTTTGTTGATTGTATGATAAAGTAAGACATAACTACCGACAGTGATTTTCATAACTTTTATCTTTAAATTGTTCTCAGTTAATATTTGTTATAAGAAGAAAATTATATTTTAATTGTTTTATATTCGTGACAGTTTTTGTATTCCTAATAAATCAAATAGATTCCTTAAGATAATTACAAATACTTTCACAAGTAATAGTCTGTTAATTTTTAATAGGGAATCATCACATAGAACAGGTAAGCTTTCATAAAAAGAATTAAATTTAGTGGATAATTTATTTGCATATTTTGCTATAACCTTTGGATTTAAGGTATCTACCGCTTCTTCTATAACTATATTAAACTTTGATATTTCTTTAATAAGGTCTATTTCCATTTTGTGATTCAAGACATCAAGTTTTATATCTGTATTTGTTTCATCTTTAACAAACTTTGGAAAGAACTCATTACCTTTTTCTAAAATTCTGATAGCGCGAGCAAATGAATACTGTAAATATAATGAAGTATCCCCCTCAAGATTAAGTGCTTCTATCATATCAAAAGTTATCATCCTATCTAAATCTTGTTTTATGAGATTATATCTAATTGCTGAAACTGCAATCCCTTCAGCAATTTTATCAGTAATAGAGTCATTCCAACTAGAATTTCGTTTCTTAACTTCAGAATAAGCTTTTTTGTATAATTCATCCAAAATAATATCTGCATTGATAAAGATTCCTTTTCTACCTGACATATGAATAATTTTCTTGTTTATTTTTTCAAGTTCAAATCCAATAGATTTAACTGTATCATGACTAAGTGCGACTGTCTCATAGCCCAGATATACATATTTTTTATTATTAGTATATTTAATCTTCTCTATAATATTTGAAATAATTTTTTGTAATCGTGCTTGTCTTGAGTCTATTATTGTTATAACTATAGTAGGTTTTTGTTCAATAACAAATAACTTATTATTGTTAAGGAGATTATCTTCATTTTCTGATTTTAACATAGTTTTCCATAGAATAGAATCGTCCCACTGTATAGAGAATTTTTTATAAGTAAAAGGATCTTCCAATATACTTAATTTCCATACTGCAAATGAGATGTCTTTTGCAATATAAGTAACAGTTCCATCACTTCTTACTAATACCTTTTCTTCATTATTTTCATCATTAATTACCCAACAATTGAGATTTTTACCTTCATTTGAGAAATTGATAATATTATTATCTTTTAAAAAATTAAATGTATCTTTCCAAAGTTTTGATGATAAAATTTGTGATTCATTAATAAGTAAATCATACCTCGCTTTGATTCTCCAACAAGTTAAAAGTTGCTGTTTAACAATTTTCTCGACTATAAAGTTTGTAAATTCAGCTATGTCCGTATCTCCTTTTTCAATTTCTTTAATAACAAATTTTCTTTTTTCAAATAAATCCAAATTTGTATTATACAATTCATTCATTTTAACATATATATCGCCACAATATTGGTCAAATTTGATAGATTTATCAGTAATTTCAGAATTAAAACCAGCAAATTTAAAAGCCACAATGAGATCTGCAACTTGAACGCCAGAATCATCTATATAATTTAATACAATAATTTCATGATTAGTTGATTTAAATAATCTATATAATGAATCACCTAATACCACATTTCTAAGATGTCCAATATGTAACGCTTTATTAGGATTTACACTCGTATGTTCAATAGTTATTTTAGTATTTTTTCCTATATCTGGAAACGAGACCTTATCTTGTTCAACAATTTCTAATATGAATTTATTAAAATTTTTATAATTAATATTAAAATTAATGTGTCCTGACGGATGAGCCTCTGCATTTAATATCAAAGAATCTTTATCAATATTTTTTAATTGAATATTAATAGAATTGTAAACAAGTTCTTTAGCAATTTCATAAGGTTTTTTATGATTTTTTTTACCCAATAAAAAAGCAATATTAGTTGTTAAATCACCAAATTCAGTTTTTGGAGGTTCAGATACGTCATAGTTAATGGCATCGTATTTTAAATCTAAAAGTGATCTATTAATTATTTTTTTGATTTCATTGATTACCTCTTTCAGGCTCATTTGATAGCATTTTTACCAAAAAAATTGAGCGCAATATAATCTAATGCCTCAACTAAGCCTTTTCCCTCATTTCCGAAGACAACGTGGTTAGCTTTTGATTTTACAATTTCATCGGAATGATTTAACGCAATACTAAAACCACAGAATTCAAACAAAGGAATATCAGTTTCACTATCTCCAATTGTTACTGTTTCAGAAGGTTTTATTTTTAAAATATCTAATGCTTTTGAGAGACCCTTTGCTTTATTGATTCCTTTATTATTAATATGAAAAGAATATTTACTATCATGTAGATCGAGATCTAAGTTATTTTCTTGAAGAATTTTCTTACCTTTATCAATATCAAATGTTCTCTCCAATACAATCTCTGTCATACGATCAAAAACATTTTTCATTTTAACATTTTCAATTTTTCTTTTTAGAATATTATATCCTGTAATGCATTTTTCTTTATTGCCTAGAAGAATATGCTCTGTGGGGCTTATAGTCACTGCTCCGCCATTCTCCCCAACAGCAATTTTTGTAGTCCCTCCAAATACTGATAATACATAAGCTTCAATTGAAGATCGTCCTGTTACATAAATAATTCTATAGCCTAATTTTTCTAAAGTTCTTAGATTCTGGATAGCAGGAAGATGAACAATTCCTCCACCATTCTCAGTTAGCGTACCATCAATATCAATTGCAAAAGCTTTAAATAACGAAGGCATAAAAAATTCAGACTACAATATTGATTTGCTCAATTTTTACAATTTTCAATTTTAGTATTTAATTTCCTTCCCCTTTGACTTCTTTTCTTGTTCTAAACTTTGGTGTAATTCCTAAAGGACTATAATTTCCCGTTGAGCAAGTAAAACATAATTCTTCTTCTTGTATTCCTATTGCTTTAGCAAGATTTGAAGTATTATTATAAAAAACTCTATCTGCACCAATTAATTTACTTACCTTTATATTAAGTTCCATTTCTTTTCCCTCTTTTAAAATTTTTTGATTTGCCAATAGTTCATCCATTGATGGAAAATCAATTCCAGCATAACAAGGAAATCTTACTGGAGGATAGGTAACAATCATAAAGATTTTGTTAGCTCCTGCATTTCTTAGAGTTCGAATAATAGATTCTGAACTTGTTCCTCTGATTATGCTATCATCTATCACTACAACGTTTTTACGATTGACAATGTCTTTGATAGGGAGAATTCCTTTATTTATTTCAACTCTATCTGATTGATAAGGTTCTATAAAACTTCTCAATGTTCCTTTATTAATATGTCTATCCTTAACTAATCCCTCATCAAAAGGTATTCCTGTCTCTTGAGCATAACCTAATGCAGCAGGTCTTGCCGAATCTGGTACTGGAATTACTATGTCAGCTGAATCAATAGGAAATATTTTACCTAAAAATTCACCCATTCTTTTTCTGGCTGCATAAATATTGACTCCTTCCATTACACTCACGGGATGAGCAAAATAAGTATATTCAAAAGCACAATGCGCATGGGGCCTTTCTGTTGAAAATATTTCACTCTCTAAACCATTTGTACTTAGTTTGATCAGTTCTCCTGGCTCTATATCTCTTACCAAGTACGCTCCTACAGCAGAAAAAGCACAGGATTCTGATGCAACAATATATGTATTTGTTTCTTTAAGAAAACCTAAAACCAATGGTCTAAAGCCCTTTGTATCTCTTGCTGCATAAACCGAACCTTGATCAGTCAGGAAGGTAAAACAAAATGAGCCTATCATTTCTTGTTTGAGAATTTTAATTGAATCTTTTATATTCATTGAATTAGAAATATGTTCTACAAGTCTTTTAGCTGCTATTAGCGTATCACTCATGGTTTGAGGTGTAAAGGTACATCCACCAACCATATTTGCTAATTCTTCAACATTTGCAATTGTTCCATTATGTGCAATACATAGATCTTTGACTTTTAATGGTTGAGCATTCTCTATCGTACTCTTTCCAAAGGTAGAATATCTGACATGACCTATAGCAGCATTTGATTTGAACTTTCTAATAATAGTTTTAAAGTTATCTGCATAACTAGAAACCAAACCTAATTGTTTGAATGGTTTTTTATTAGGAATGGCTATACCCCATGATTCTTGACCTCTATGTTGAAGAGCACGTAAGGAATCAATAAGAATTGGAATTACATTATGTTGATCGAGAGAAAAAACTCCAACAACACCACAATTTTCACTTACCATCTACAATACACACTATTATTACTCAATTAAAATATTTTAATCCTATCTGTTAGTAATAGGTGATTTTTATTTTCTTTAAAAGTTGTTATTAGAATTCAATAACCTTCCATTATTTTGGAAATATTTTCATAATATTTCTTTGCAACTTCTACTTCAATATTAACAATTTGTTTATCATTTTGACGAAATATAATTCTTTTAGGAAGGGTTATCACTTTTCCAATTTTGGAATATTCTAAATTTTTTGAATTAGAAAATTCCTTTTCAATTTTATCTTCGTCTTTTGTTCCTATAATAAATCTAGATGGAGTTTCTGAAAATAGAAGATTATCTAATCTTTTACAATTATTTGGAACTTTATCTACATTAATCTCTATTCCACAATTACTACCAATTGCCATTTCTGACAATGCAATAGAGAGGCCTCCTTTTGAACAATCGTGAGCACAACTAATTAATCCTTTTTTAATCATTTTTAACAATAGATTTGAATTTGCAGAATCAGCAAGTAAATTCAATTGAGGAACAGATCCGCCTGTAATTCCCTTCAAATATTGATAATATTCCGATCCTCCCATCTCATTAAATGTACTTCCTATAATATACAAGGAATCATTATCATCCGGAAATGCTTTTGTAATATGATTCTTGTGTTCTATTAATCCAATCATCCCTATAACTGGAGAGGGTTTAATTGGACCGTGTTTGGTTTCATTATAAAAACTAACCTTACCACCTACTACCGGAATTCTATTGAATTTACTAAAATCTATTATAGCCTTTACACTTTTTTGAAATGTCCAAAAGATTTCAGGATTTTCAGGATTACCAAATTGCAAATGATCAATTATTCCTATAGGCATTCCACCAGAGCATATTATATTTGCTCGTCCTTCTGAAAGGCAGGATAAAGCGCCTTGATATGGATCCAGATAACATAATTTAGAATTTCCATCCAGTTTTGCTGAGAGGAATTTATTAGTATTTAATTTCAAAACTGCAGAATCAGTAATACCTGGCTTAAGAATGGTCCTTAATCCTATCTCTTGATCAAATTGTTGAAAAATCCATTCCTTGAAGGCAATGGTTGGATTTGACAGCATACTAAGGATCGTCATATTCAAATCTTTTGGAACTTTTAATGAAATTTTCTTTAACTTCAACTCATCGATATATTCAGGCTTTGTACTTTTTCGATTTAATAGTGGAGCATAAGCTATCAAATGCGAAGGCATATTTGCAATAGTTTTTTTATCTTTGTATATTATCAGGTTTTTATGATTCTTAACTTTGCCAATTATTGCAAATGGAACCTCATATTTTTTGAGAATTTTTGCAAATTTTCTAAATTTATTTTTGCTTGTAATATATAACATTCTTTCTTGTGATTCTGAAATCATAATCTCTGTAGGATTCATATCATAATATTTTATTGGAACTTTAGAGAGATCGATGTCAAAGCCTTTGTCTAAATTAGCAGAAGTTTCCGAAAGGCAACAAGACAATCCTCCTCCTCCTAAGTCTTTTACGGCTTTTAATACATCATTTTCGATAGCTTCTCTTGTTACATCAATCAACAACTTTTCCATGAAGGGATCAGGAATTTGCACTGCAGATCTGTTTTCTTGTTCCAATTCTTTTGATGCAAAGGATGCACCATGAATTCCATCTCTCCCTGTAAGGCTGCCAGCCAAAACCAGAATATCATCTGCTTGAACAACATTTCGTATTAGAGTATCTTTTTTTCCAAATCCTATTGATGCAACATCTACTAAACAATAATTCTCAAAAGATTCATCAAATTCTATCTCTCCACCAATTGTTGGAATTCCTATACAATTTCCATAATCTGCTATTCCTCTTACTACATTTTTTAATAACCATCTAGACTGTGAATATACTTCATTATTTTCATCAATAGAAGATTTGATATTGTTATTAGTAAAAATAGGCGAACTGATTGACCCAAATCTTAGTGCATTCAGTAAAGCAATAGGCATAGTTCCCATAGAAATAATATCACGAATTATACCTCCAACCCCCGTAGCTGCACCGCCGTATGGTTCGACAGCAGATGGATGATTATGACTTTCAATATGTATGGTAATTACTTCGCCATTACCAACATCGATAACTCCTGCATCATATCCGGGACCAACTACTATCCGGTCTCCTTTGCTTGGAAACATTTTAATATATTTTTTAGAGGATTTATATGAGCAATGTTCTGACCATTGTGCACCAACAATCTCCTTTTCTATAGAATTGGGTTCACGTTTTAATTCTTTTTTAAGATACTTTAATTCTGCTTTAGTTAATATCTCCAAATGATCTAAATTAAAGACTTTTACTATTTATGAGCTTATTTTTTTAGAAAATTCATCAACGAATCAAAAATTCTCATGGCTTTATTTGTTAATCCAAATATTTCTAATTCACTTTGACATGTTCGTTCAGGATGTGGCATCATTCCTACAATATTACCTGAGTCATTACAAATTCCTGCAATAGATTCCATGGACCCGTCGGGATCATCATTATAATAACTAAAAACAATTTGATTTTTTTTTCTAACTTGCTTTAATTGGTCTTCATTTAAGACGTACCTTCCCTCTCCATTAGCTATAGGAATTCTGAAGTTTTCATTCTTTTGAAACGATAATGTAAAAGGAGTATCAATATTTCTAACTTGAAGATCTGTCCATTTACAAACAAATTTTAAAGAATTATTTTTTATCAAAGCACCTGGTAATAAGCCCGACTCTACTAAGATTTGGAATCCATTACAAATACCTAATATGGGTACTCCTTGTATCCCCAGTCTTTTGACTTCTTTGATTACCGGGCTATGAGCTGCTATAATTCCTGCTCTTAACCTATCACCAAAAGAGAAACCACCTGGAATAATTATTGCATCATAATTTTTTATATTCTCTTTTTTATGCCAAATTAGATCTGCTTTTATCTTGTAGATATTAGTTAAAACATAAAAGATATCTCTGTCACAATTACTTCCAGGAAATATAGGGATTCCAATTGTTAACATTGGCTTTTAGTAAAAAAGTAATTTTATACGAATTAATATTTTTGGATCTATAAAAAGGTAATTTAAATTATTATCTTAATAATTTAATTGATAGAATTATAAGGTTTTCTTTTTTATAATATATTTCATTGCCATGGATGAATTAGTAAGAGACATAATGACCAAAGATCTCCTTACAATCTCTGAAAAAGATACTGCGTTAAAAGCCGCAGAGTTAATGAGTGAAAAAGGGGTTAGCTCATTAATTGTTTTATCGGATGATCAACCAATTGGAATAATTACCGAAAGAGATTTTATCAAAAAGGTTTGCCTCAAAGAATTAAAATTATCCACTGTAAAAGTAGGCGATATGATGTCTAAAATAAGAACTTCTGCTTCACCTGATACCTCAATTGATGTTGCAGTTCAAAGAATGGTAAATAACAGAATAAGAAGGTTACCTATTATTGATAATGGAAAGTTAGTTGGAATAATTACTGTAACTGATCTAGCTAAACATTTACGAACGATTTTACTTTTAAACAGAGCAGTTTCACATCATTCATAATAATAAATTAGAATTTATTAATATATTGATTATTGATCTACATTTATGGATACTTTTATCTTTTCAAACATCTTTATTTGTTTCCTCTCTGTCATAAACTACATTGACTTGACAATTGCTTACAAGAGGATTAAATATTCTCAAATCTTCACACATTTTTCTTATGCTTAATACTGCTTCCTTTGGATTCTTTGCACTTGTTATCAATTTTAACACCTTAGCAGTTCTAACTGCTTTAATATTTTTATAATTATTTTTTAAAAGTAATTCTCGATATATTGTTTCTCCTTCAGGGTCATTTATAAAAGGTTTATTTTCTATTGTAACAATAACCTTAAATTCTTGAGTTTTCAATACTGATTTCTAAAATCATAATTACTTAAACATATTGTAAGTATTGGCAAAGAATTAATTA
>DASSVK010000052.1:0-4066 GCA_035706205.1 Nitrososphaeraceae archaeon
ACTAGACCAGATATAGTTCCTATAGATGCTGCTACAATAGGGTCATTACTTAAATAAGAAATGATAATTGCTATTATCACTATTGACCCTAAAATTCTCATAAGAATTTTTATAGATCTTGAAGTATCTTTTAAATAATCATAAGTAAGATCGTGAAATGCGTTACTTATTATTTCTATAACAAAATAACCAACTATAGAGACTTGTATACTTTGTAATAGCATAAGATAATTTTTAGGTATTATAGGTTCTAGAAAATACTCTATTGTAACAAATGCTATTGTAAATATAATACCTAAAACAACAATTCTTTTAATAAATTTTGATTTTGTTTGTTTAGCTCTAAGATTTTTTTCAGAGGTATGAGGATTATTACTATCTATGTTATTAATAATATTATCATCAATATTACCTTTTTTTTCGTTATTAGGGTCCATATATCAACAACTTAATGTAGTAGTGAAATATGTTTATTGATAATATCAAGTTATCATCGTCCCAAAACAATAAAAATTTTCTATAAAAAAGTAAAGACTTTTGATTATAGAAATATGATTCTGGTAACTATCCAAAAGTAAATAGTTTTATTATTACATCTTCACATAAGTATTATTTTTTTGTTTCAAAATTACATTTAAAAAAGCATTGAAATGAGAATTAAAGTATGATTTCTTTGATATTGTTAATACTAATAACCATAAATATTATATTAAAAACACGTCTACATTTGGCAAATATTGATATAATCAATAGTAGACGAGCTAATTATGACACTAGTAATGTCCTTGTTTTTATTATCTAAAGTTGATGATTATAGAACCATAACATTGAATAATTTTAATTATGAGGGTGTCAAGAATATAAATTGAGGATATCTATTACTTAATCCTATACTTTATGTATTTATAAAATTATTATTATTATTATTAAAAAAAATATATGAATATAATACCTTTAACTAAGGATCAATTAGTAATTATAGTCAGTTTTCGATTTTTCAGTTAAATAATTTACCAATTTCTAATTTATTATACGAATAAATACTGACCTAAAGAGGAAACACAATATACACACTCTTAAGATTAACAAAAGAGGTAATTAAGTATCCTATTTGTTATAATGTTTGATTCAAGAATTAAATACATATAAGTAATATTGTACTTTGTTATTTAGAATGAAATACCAAAACATATTTGTCTATTCAGTACTTGCAATTGGACTACTATCTATTCCATCATTGTTAGATAGCGTCTATTCACAGATGAATGCAACACAACAAAACCAAACAGCAGGACAACAAGCCCAAAACCAAACAGCCCAAAACCAAACAGCAGGACAACAAGGCCAAGCTTTGAGTCCAGATATTCAAGCATTATTAACGACATTAGATATCCCAGAATTAAAGGATACCTTAATGAATGCAAAGGAAGCATTAGCTGATGGAAATACTGAAGAAGCATTAACAAGTGTTACAGATGTTGAAAACCAATTGTTAACAGTACAACCTCAGCCCAAATTTACAGCTGATTTTAAAAATATTAAAGATTCCATAGCTAAAGCAGACCTTGCTAAAGCATTAGATGATCTTAATAAAGTTCAGACTGAGGTATTAAAAGCAGAGACTGAAATATTTAAAGCTGGACAAACAAATCCTCAAATAATGGAACAATATGGAGGTAATGGTGGAGACGGCGGTGATGGCGACGGTGGAGACGGCGGTGATGGCGACGGTGGAGACGGCGCCTAAAACTAATATTTTTTTTTGACTAATATTTTGAGATAAATATTGTTAATTTTGGTAATATCTAAATAGTTTTATTATATTTATTAAAAATTCATTAAACATAATTGAAGAAATAATATAAATTTGATAGCCATAAAAACTGTATTTTGTTATTTATCAATTTTTGTTATATTAAATAATAATCTTTTTTTACTATCTAGATAAAATATTATATTATTACAATGAGTGATTCACCATATAATAATAATCCAAATGATTTATGTCTTTATTGTTCGCATATGTACTCTTTTCATTTTACTGATGATATACATGGTATAGGGAGTAAGGATCTTGGTGATACTCATAGTGGATGTAGCTTTGTTAATTCTAATGGAAGTTCTTGTATTTGCCCTGGTTTTAGATCTTCAATTGTAAGATCATATGAATAATTATCAACGTAAGAGAATAAAATTATCACAAATCACGATTCAAATCACATTATTTTCAACTATTTTATTATTATCATTATCTTAATAATAGAAAAATATAAAAATTAAATGTAGTAAATTATTTAAGTCACTTATATAGTAAAGAAGATATAATTTCTAATTTTCATTGTTCATTATTAGTAAAATGTTTTTACTAATAGTTACAAAATATATACATTATAGGATAAGAGAAAGATAATTCAATCTATGAGCTGGAAAGAAAAAGGTTTTAAATATACAAAAAGATCATAATAGAAAATATCTTTGGAAAAATATACGAATTATTATACTAGTTAATACGTTATTCACTAGATATCCTCTTCTTCCATAAGAATGGCAAGGCAATCAAATAAAATAGATTTTCAAAAAAAATTAAATGAATTAACGATGGCCGAGGTGATCGCTATATGTTTAATGACGCTTACACCTGTCATCAGCATTAGCTGGATTACGTGGTTTTTTGTAGTCACACCATAATTCTTATCGTTTCCAATTCCGGAATCTCCAACTTAATCATCTAGATTTGTTTTAAAGTGTAAAAGGATGTAAAAACTAATTAAATAGATATAATTAGTAGATTTAATTTTATAAAAACAATATTTTAAAAATATTTGAAAGGAGAATCTAAAAAAATAATTTTAAATTAGTTATTTTTTTTCTTTTAAAGATTTTTAAAAGTCTCCAAAGCCTCCTGCATCGAACCCTCCAAAATCTCCACCGCCTGTATCCATCTCACTTGCTCCAGCATCACCACTATCAGCAGCTGTTCCTGTATCTTCTGTAGCACCTGTTCCAGTTTGATCTATTTGACCTTCTGTCATTGCACTTTCAGTTGGATTCATTGCCATTCCCATAAAAGACATCATAGAAGCAAAAAACATCATATTCATAATTCCAGAAAATAGCATCATTGGTATCCACATTCTGTTAGAATCCATAAAACTTTGCACCTGAGATCTATCTCCACTCTCGTATAACTGTTGGAGACGTTGGGATTTTTCAGCTAATTCTTCTTTCTTTGAGTTAAGAATTTTCATTCCTGTTTCTGCTATATGAAATTCTATCTTCTTATTACCAAAGAAGCCTTTCTTTACATTCTTAATTAATATTTTTTGAGTAACCAAATCATTTACGATTAACTCGACTTCATCCTTAGAGAGCTTAGTCACCTTGGAAATACTATCTATCTTTTTCATACCTCTTGCTATTGCATCTAGTACCATAAAGTGATTCGGGCTTTCATTAAATCTTCTATCTGAGGACATACTATTATTTTGTTAAAAAGACTATTTAAATTAAATGTTGAATCACATTTTCTTTAATATTTTTTATCTTTTTTACATTTTTATTAAGATTTTTTAGCAATAATAAATATTGAATAAAGAATAATTATTATGGTTTTTGTTTATTATTAAATATTATATGATTTCTCTTTTTGTATTTCATTAAAGTTACAATGAATTTTTTTATTTATTCTTTTGAATTATCTCTTGATGCTAAAGTAATTTCATGACCTAATTCAATTATTTTGATCTTTAGAAAAGAAGAAACTAGAAATACAAAATATAATGATAATTCAAAGGTGAAATAGAAATATTCTTATCATGTTGAAGGAAAAAGAAAAATAAAGAAAATAACTATCATGTCAATATGTAGTAAAATCATTTTCTAATGTATAATAGATGTCATTATAAATATAAAGTATATTTAGCGAAGGCTATAGAGCCTTAAATAATGAAGAATATAGTGGTATTAATCCAATCTTTTTAAATGTGTTTTGCATTTATAATATATTATATAAATGGAACCAAATGAGGATGATACATTCCTTGGAAAAGAAGCAGAGCTATTTACA
>DASSVK010000053.1:0-2533 GCA_035706205.1 Nitrososphaeraceae archaeon
TTCCAAAAATTTTGAGTTGGAGATGACGGATATGCTGTATCTATTTTAATTGGTTTATTTTCCTGCTGATTATTACCTTCATCAGTGAAAGTATCTCCATCAGTTTCACTTATTCCTTCATCTTCATTTACCAAAATCTCCAAATCTTCTTGTGCTTCAACTGTTAACTCTTCTAAAATAGAAAAATTAGTCATTAAAAATAAAACTATTAAGAAAAAAAGGCTTAAGAAATAATCTTTTTCTTTTACTACATCTTTGAAAAATAAATCCATATAGACAATTGGAGATTATCGTTTATTATAATATATAGATGAAGATAAACTTTAATCGCGAAGCATCGAACTAATGGATATATAATAAACTTCCAAATAGTATATATCTACAAGTTGATTAATTTCGATGAAATATCATTCTCATTTTTTAAGAAAATTTTTATTCGTATTAAAAATCAAATAAAGTCAAAATCATCAACTTTCACAAAATCTATACTTTTCTATCCGATAGTATTTTCAGTAATTGCAATTTTAGGTTTTTTATTGACTTCTAGAATTGATGAAAGCTTTAGTAATGAATTTAGTATTGATACACCTTTTTTAAACTCAATAATTTTTACAGGTAGTGCAGATTCTGCACGAAGCATTTTATCTGCTATTGCTGGTGGCTGGACAACCATATTAGGTGTTGCATTTTCTATCACTTTAGTTACCTTACAACTTTCTACTTCAAGATATACATCACATTTGGTAAATAAATTTGAAGAAGATAGAATCAATAAACTTACTTTAGGTTGGTTTATTTCTGTAGTTTTGTATTCACTTTTAGTATTAAAATCTGTAAGGACTGAAGAAGGAAATACTGGGGTATTCATTTCAATAGTAGGAGTAAATGTAGCTATATCAATTGCTTTAATAGGTCTATTTATCTTTGCTCTTTTTTTATCAAATATTAGCTCTTATCTCAAGCCAAAAATATTAGTTTCAAAATTGGTGTCTCAAATAACATATTCTATTCAATCTCATGGAAAAAGAACTTTTGATACTGAATTATTACAAGAGATTTACGAACAAGAATTACCAGTAGAAAGAAGAAAAAAAATTTTGAAAATAAAAGCTAAAGAAGATGGAATACTTCGATATATAGATTGGAATACTATATCATCTAGTCTTAAAGAGACATTTAAAAATTCAACTAAAACAGATATCTCTTGAGTTTTTAAAATCAATTGGAGATTGGATAGAAACTGGAAATACATTAGTTATTGTTTCTGAAACGAATAATACCGAGAAGATAGAAGAAGAAGATATAGAATTTTCTCTCACAGACAACGATAGTTTACAAGATAATAAAATACAAAAAGAAAATAATAGAATGAAATATAAAAAAATATTATTTCTGATTTTCAAATCAAATTCTTTCATCCATTGATATAAATAAAGACAGAGATATTTCTAAAGACCCAGTATTTGGAATAGAATTGTTAAGAAATCTTGCTATAAAATCTGCTAAAAAAAATGATATCGATATAGCAAATTCCTGTATTACTGGACTATTTAAAATATTAATATTTTTATTGAAAGGACATGATATTTTTGGCTTGCCTTTTAGAATAAAAATAAATTCAAATAAAGAAAAATAAAACAGACACAAAAAGAAATTGAAAAATAAAAAATAACAATCATATTAATAATAATAATAATAATGATAATAATGATAAAACTGCTATAATATTTTCCTCATCTAAAAAAGATATAAATACAATAATAATAACAATTAAACCAAAGGAAGAACGTCTTAATACTTTCGGATTTATCTATAATAAATAATATGGCTAATACAGCAGAAAATATCCCTATTATTAAACATATTCTTTCAGAGTATATATCATTTAGTAAAACATTACTCGAAAAGGAAAAGAATGATGAATTTTATTTGATTACCAATTGGTATTCGAAAATGTTATTTTCAACTTCTTAATTATTACCAAAAGAATTTTATCGCGAACTATTTATTGTTCCATTATTGAATTTTCAACAAGATTTACTAAAGAATTATCCACATATAAAAAATGGCTTTGATATTTATATGAAGGATATACTCTATAAATAATAAGAAAACTTATGTTTTTATTGCATATTCTATCTATTTAGACAAATTAAAAATACCAAAAGTCTATTACGTCGGGAGTAATACCGATAGCAGTACAAAAATAAGAGTCTACTAGAGATATGTCTTAGTATTTAGCTTTTATTATTGGAACTTTAGATAAAATAAATAATTGTAGAAGGATAAACTAAACTTGTTCAACGGAATCATCTTGAAATTTCGATACAATCTATTTTTATAAATTATGATTTCTGTTGAATCTTTGGGTGTTTTAAAGTGGCGGGTGTTACAGAGGCTACAATATATAACACCCACCAATGCAAAAAATCCGTCTACTGTGTGTGTAGCGTCAATAGTAAAAGCAGCTCCATTTAAAAACTTGTTGATTTTTGGTTAATAGCAGTAAAGAAGCAAATTTATTTTAGAATAA